>JABJPQ010000144.1 GCA_018663815.1 Halobacteriovoraceae bacterium
ATCATACTTAAAAATAAAATAGCGAATCTACTCACACTCTTCATCGCAGTTATTATGAGTGCTGGAAGTTATTTTCATCTCATGGGGAACTATGCGATGGTTAATATGACTGTTTCGCAAGTGGCAATCTTTAATCTATTAACTATTTTCTCTTCTGTATTTGTAGCGGTATTTATAATTCATAGAGTCTTAGCAGAGAAAAGTGAAATTAAACAAGCCTTGGAAGATCAAATTGAAGAAGTCTTTGTTGAAAAAGAAGAAAAATCAGCCCTTTTGTCTCTACTTGGACATGATATTGCAAACTCTCTCTTTGTTATTGGTCAGGCTTCTAAGACTCTAATTAAAACAGAAATGGGTACATTCGATGATAAAAGTTTAAAAAAAATGAAAATGGTTTTTAAACATAGTGAAATCATAAAAGAAATTTTGAATCAAGTACGAGCTTATCAAGCTGTTGGAACGGGAAAACTTGTGATTAAAACGCGGGCGGTGAATTTAAGAGAGTGTTTAAAGGATGTCGTTGAGCGAGTTGAGTTAAAACTAGCCAATAAAAATATTCATATCATTTGGTGTGGAGAAACTGAGACTAAGGACGTTTTTGTTGAAGCTGATCCTGAAGCATTAACAAATAATGTTTTGATGAATATTTTAACCAATGCCATAAAGTTCTCTAAGAAGAACTCCGTAATTCAGTTTGATATTATTGTGCAAGAAAATAACGTCCAATTAATTGTCAAAGACTTTGGAGTTGGGATACCACCAAAATTGCTTCCCGTTTTATTTTCTAAGCACCGACCAACTACTCATTTGGGAACAGAGGGGGAAAAAGGAACTGGTTTAGGAATGCCAATTATGAAAATGTTTTTAGATAAATTCAACGCCAAAGTTGAGGTAGAATCGACTCATGAATCAGTGAAAAATGACGAATCAGGAACGACGTTTACTATTCATTTTAAAAGCCATGTGGAGCCTACCCAAGAAACCTCTTTAGATAGTATTGCATCTTAGGTGAGCTAAGATTAAAAACGAAGTTTCTTCCAATATTTTTTGGGATCAAAGTTGCTAAGTTTACTAAGCCTTTTCTTTAGCTCGAGCATTTGATTTTCTGTGAGTGAGCTATTTGAAATGATTTCATCAGCTAGTTCAGTATTGTTATCTAGCTCTAGCCCTTTAATGAGAAATAAATATCCCGTAATTGATTGGGGGTACTCATCTAGAAGCTCATTTGCATTATCAATAACTTTTTGGATATCATTATTTGCTAGGTCTCGGTAAAAAGGAATTTCTACAAGATCTTCATTTATAAAATCCTGATCAGATAAAAGCCCAGTTTGGATATTGTTCTCAATTTCTAAATAATCTGAGTACATTGTCTCTCGTTTTAAGGAAAGAATGGCCGTGTCAGGGCTGGACTCATCCAGTTCTTCCAATTGATCTTCCAAAATGATTATTTGGTTACCAAGCTCATCTAGCTGCTGATTTGCTCGTGATATTAAAAAAGCTTCTTTTCTTAAAGTGAGATTACTTAATAAGTCAAAGCTGGCCATCGAGTTTAAGGTCTGCTCAACTTCTAGTTCATCAATTGGCTCAGAGAATCCAGACTCTTTTATAAGTAATAATATTAACTTTGCTTTATAAGCAGAGTAGCTGCTTGGTTCTCTGTCAATCAACTCATTTACAGCACTTAGGGTATTATTCAAGTCTTTAATACTTTTTGTGTAATTATTTTTAGAATAAAAAGAGTCGATATGAGTAATCAGCTCTTGAAGACTTAAAGTTGTTGGGTCAAATAGTTTGGAGGGAAGATTATTTTCTTTTTTAGGAATAAGCCTTTTTATTTTTTTTCTTTGTTTGGGAGAGTTTTTTAACTCATTCCAAGTTCTAGCTTTTAATTTATAGGATTTTGTTAGGGACGCAATCTTTAGTTTTAAAGCTAAGTTTTCTTGTTTTATTTTTGTGTAATAAAGTACGCTTGAGATAATGGCAAAAAGAAAAATAGTGCCAAGAAAAAATGTAGTTTTATTATTAATTACCATCTCGATATCTTATAGTTCTATTTCTATTAAATAATTTTAGTTTTATTTTCTTTTAACGTCAATCGAGGATCAATTTACATTAATATTAGATTTTTCTAGATTGTAGCGAGAGTGTTTATTAGGTATATTATTAAGCGATTGCAGGTCGTCATTGACGTTTTTATACTTCAAGTGTGGGAAATTTACTGACAATTTTAGGAGAATTAATGAATTCAGATAAAAGGATTGAAAACGTCACCATCTTTTTTTGTTGGAGTGTTGCAGCGATTGCTACGATGGGAAGTTTATTTTTTAGTGAAGTTATGAAATTTCAGCCATGTGTTCTTTGTTGGTATCAAAGAATTGCAATGTATCCACTTATTGTTTTGTTTGCGATAGGTTTTTTTCAAACTGCTAAGAGTACAATTTACTTCACTCTACCAATTGCAGTAATTGGTTGGGTAACAGCTCTTTACCATAACCTTTTGCACTATGAAATCATTCCAGAATCAGCATCCCCGTGTCAAATGGGAGTTTCCTGCTCAACTGTTTATATTAATTGGTTTGGGATTATTACAATTCCTATGCTATCTTTGATCGCATTTACAATGATTACCATTGCATTAGTATTTTTAAATAGGAGTGTTACAAATGAAAAATAAATTAATCGTTATAATCAGTTCAATTGTAGTCTTAGTGGGCTTGTTTTTTATCGGATCAAAACTTTATAAAAGCTCGGAGAAAAGTAGGATTATTGGTCTTACGAGTGATAACTCAAAAATATTTTATCCTGATTATTCTCCTGTCTATGGAAACAAAGATGCAAAAGTTATTATAACGGAGTTTTTAGACCCTGAATGTGAAAGCTGTAGGATGTTTTATCCAAAGGTCAAAGAATTATTAAAAATGTATGCTGGAAAGGTAAAGCTCGTTGTAAGGTATGCCACTTTTCATCAAAACTCTGTTCATGCCATAAAAGTTTTAGAGGCTACTCGGAAACAAAATAAGTATTGGGAATCATTATCTTTACTCTTTCAGTATCAACCTGCTTGGGCCAATCATCACAATCCTCAACCTTTACTCGTATTTAGCTACTTGCCAGAGGTAGGAGTAGATATTGAAAGATTAAAACGCGATATGCAAGACCCTGAAATCGATAAAATTATTGCTCAGGATATGAAAGATTTAAAAAAGCTTAACGTCAGAGGAACACCTTCCTTTTTTGTTAATGGACTACCACTCGAAAATTTTGGAATGGGTTATTTGTATGAAGCTGTTAGTAAAGAAATTAAAAAACACTATAAATAAATAGATTTGAATTGTTAAATCTTAGACAAAGAAAGATTATCTAATGAAAAAGCAATTCAAATGGAAAAAATTACTCCCCAATATAGTAATTGTTTTGGTTATTGTTTATTTTCAAGCCCCGCTAATTTATAATTCTTTCAAGCAAGAAAACAAAGTGATAAAGCCTGTAACGTTAATAGATTTACAAAATAACATTGTAGATTTTCCTGTTGATGGTAAACAAGTTTATCTTTTTTGGGCCACATGGTGTGGACCCTGCCATCTTCAAATGAGCTACTTAGAGCTTACACTATCAGAGTCTCAACTAAGTTCTATTGTTGCTATATCATTAGGTGAGAATCCTAAGACAGTTAATAAATTTCTTAAGAAAAATCCACTTAGTTTTAAGGTACTTATTGCTCCTTCCAGCGATAGTTGGCAACACTTTGGAGTTAAGGCTACCCCAAGTACAATGTTTTTGAATAAGGATGGTAGGGTTGATTATTTTAGCTCTGGATTATCATTTTTATTTCCGCTACGAGTGTGGTTTTTAAATTTGTTGTAATAGGCTAAATGACCATACTGTAGTTTTTTTGTCGGGATTATTAATTCTTGCTAAATTTAGGTGATTTGAATGCCGATAAACAGTTGATGTTATTTGTTTCAATGCTTGTCATGTTTTTTATTGTTAACCTTCAGCTTCTAGCTGAAGAACCTATTCTGATTACAAAACCTAAAAAAATCGAGATTAATGAGGGAACTCTAAGTAAGTGGATGAATGATTTTTATCAAAATAAAGAAGTCTGGATTATTGAAGATAGAGATGAATTTATTAAGCTTTTAAATGATTTAAAACTTGAAAAAGAGCTTATTGATCGACTTGGTAATAGTATCGCTAAAGATCCAACTCGTGAAAATGTTGGATTAATTGCCTCTCATTTTGGTGTTGGAGATAAAGAAATTAGTGGATATATAAATTTGAATCCTGAGATCAAAAGTAAGCTTCCACCTCTTGTAAAAAGAGCAATATATACGAGATTAATGGCCAACGAAACTAGTTATCCGAGATTAACTACCAATTCGATCAAAGAAATGAATGACAACATCTTTTCTAAGATGGCATTAACAAAAAATCAATTAAAAGAATATCAAAGTCAAGTCATTCAATTGGGAGATAAATATCATCTTCCTATCACACCTGAACTGTGGGGTGACTTTTCCGAAAGTACAAAAAGTGAAAAATTAAGAGAGTTAACATCGTCTAATCGTTTATCCCGGCGGGGGCTGGACGTAACATTACAGATTTCGTCAGATGAAGACATTGAAAAGGTTGCGACAAAGTATGCTGGAGAAAGAGATCCAGAACCTATTAAACGATATTTAAGAAGCTTATTTAAAAAAAATAATCAAGCTCCATTTATCTTACCTTTAGAAAAAATCATGCATTCTTTTATGAGAAAAAAAGTGAATACATTTGATATTACTGGTGGACCAAATTGTAATAATACAGGACTTTGTTCAAATCAATTTAATTCTTTTCAAGTGGAGTTTAGTACTGCGGGAGAACTAAGGAGTTCGTTAGGTAGAAATTATTTAAGATTGGCAGATGATGCACCTCTTAAGGCAGGTGATCTAATTTTGTATGTTGACGAGAGTACAGACCCGTATCATGTGGCAACCTATATAGATGAAAACTTGGTATTTACTAAAAATGGAATTAATAAATATAATCCGTATATCTTTCAATATCAAACAGATGTTGAAGCACACTATTACCCTGATGGAGATGCAGCATCCAAAAAGATAAGGTATAGACCAAATCCAGATAAGCTTAATAAGGCAAACTGTTATAATTATCTATTAAGGAACTTAATTAATAGATAATAAACTTCAGTTAAATGATACTTAGTATGTTGTTGGCTTTGTTCTTACTGACAATAAAGTAAGAGAAGTATCATTTTTCAGCTTTTAGCATCTTAAATACCTAATTAGCATCAGAGAAAGTAAGCATTAGCGAGCATAGCTTTATTAAGTCTTTATTTAGTTAATGACATAATGTAAATTGACCAAAAGACAGTTTACGACATAGTATTCAATAAAAAAGTCATACTCAAATTATCAGGAGGCCATTAAATGAAAGAACACAACTTTATTCAAGCTTTAAGAGA
>JABJPQ010000492.1 GCA_018663815.1 Halobacteriovoraceae bacterium
AAATTATTATCATCTCCTTTTTCTCATTTACATAATAACACTCAGTTTTCTGTATTACAATCGACATCAAGAATTGCCAATATTGTTAAAAAAGCTGGCGAAAGTAATATGCCAGCAATTGCAATGACAGATCATGGAAATATGTTTGGCGCGATTGATTTTTATACCAGGGCCATTAAAAATGGAATTAAACCTATATTGGGCTCTGAGGTTTACTTTACTCCTGGATCGCGTTTTGATCGTCGCCCACCTAAAAATGGTAAAACTATATCATCGCAAGATGAAATTGAAGGAAAGCACCAAATACATCACCTGGTTTTATTATGTAAAAATAAAAAAGGTTATGAAAATCTTTGTAAACTTCTCTCTGTTGCTTACCTTGAAGGTTTTTATTATAAGCCAAGAATTGATATTGAGTTATTAAAAGAATATTCGGAGGGATTAATTGCAACGACAGCTTGTCTTAAAGGAGAAGTTGCTTTTAATTTTTTTACGAATCAGGACGACAGAGCACACGCTGCAATTCAACGTTTAAAAGATATTTTTCAAGATGATTTTTACTTGGAGATTCAACGTCATGGCTTAGAGGAAGAAGTTGTTTATGATAAAATTATTGATTATGCAAAAGTTCATAATATAAAACTTATTGCAACCAATGATTGTCATTACCTTACGAAAGAGGATGCTACGGCTCAAGAGGTTTTACTTTGTGTACAAACAGGTAAAACATTTATGGATGAAAAACGAATGAGACTAACTACTGATGAGTTTTATTTTAAATCATCTGAAGAAATGCGCTCATCCTTTTCAGACTTACCTCAGGCTTGTGATAACACTTTAGAGATTGCGGATAAATGTAACCTTGAAATAACTTGGCAAGATGAAAATGGAGATCAAATTTATCATTTACCAGACTTTGATCAACATATTACAACGAATGAGACAACTGAGCAGTACTTTGAGCGAATATCTTATGAGGGGCTAGAGAAAAGATTTAAAGGTCCACACTTTAGAAAGTTAATTCAACAAGAAAACTGGGAGAGTGATTTAAAACCTCAGTACTATGATCGATTAAAAGTAGAGCTTGAGACAATTTTAAAAATGGGCTTTCCAGGATACTTTTGTATCGTTGCTGATTTTATTCAATGGTCCAAGGAAAATGATATACCCGTTGGCCCTGGAAGGGGATCTGGTGCAGGTTCTCTTGTCGCTTACTCACTTGATATAACCAATATTAATCCTCTTCCTTATAATTTACTCTTTGAGCGCTTTATAAATTTAGAACGAATCTCAATGCCCGATTTTGATATTGATTTTTGTCAAGATAGACGTCCTGAGGTTATTGAGTATGTTACTCAAAAATACGGTAAAGATAAAGTTGGACAAATAATCACCTTTGGAAAACTACAGGCCAAAGCAGTTATACGAGATGTTTCACGAGTGTATGGTCTGCCCTATGCAGAGACGGATGCATTGGCAAAACTGATCCCTGATGAATTAGGTATTTCTTTAGAAAGAGCTCTTGAGCTTGAGCCAAAGTTAACCGAGCTAACAGAGAAAGACCCAAAAATAAGAAGAATAATTCAAATATCTAGACGACTTGAAGGGCTTTTAAGACATGCCTCAATTCATGCGGCTGGAGTTATAATAACGAATGAGCCTCTTGTTAAGTATTGTCCGCTTTATAAAGGGCGAGAAGGTGAGCAAGTTGTTCAGTTTGATAAAGATTTTTCAGAACAAATTGGACTCGTGAAGTTTGATTTTCTCGGCTTAAAAACTCTAACGGTGGTGCAAAATGCAGTGAAATTTATTCGCCGGGATTTTGATTCCAGCTTTGATATTGAATCTATTGATGATGAAGATAAAGAGGTTTACGACTATATTTCAGAAGGAAAAACTACGGGTGTTTTCCAGTTGGAGTCTTCAGGGATGAAAGATCTTTGTTCTCGACTTCAACCAGGTTCTATTGATGATATTACGGCCATCAACGCATTATATAGACCAGGTCCAATGGGACTTGGAATGCACGATGAGTTTATTGAACGAAAATTTGGGCGAAAGGAAGTTGATTACTTTTTTGAGGGCGAAAAAAGTTTAGAAAGCGTACTTAAAGATACTTACGGTATTATTGTA
>JABJPQ010000419.1 GCA_018663815.1 Halobacteriovoraceae bacterium
ATATCCAAAATGGGGTAGCTCTCCAAAATTAGATTAGCGCCATCATTAAGTGTTCTACATAAGTCAGACTTAAGTTTAGATTTGCAGTACTGACGAGTTTCGCCACGATAAAACATTAACAAGTACTTCATCGCAATAATTTTTTCTGCCGTTAGGTTTTTACGAATAGTACTGTATTTGATCAAGGTTGCGATATCTTGAATATCTCTCATTTCTTTAAAATCACTAGTTTTCACTTTCTCTTCATCGATTTCTTTAATGAGTGAAACATGATCAATTCTATCTTCAGATGTTTTATATATGTGACTATTTTTTAGACATTGTCCTTTCAAATCGTCACTAACAGGATAGCCAAGTATTCGTTTATTCATATATATATATTCATATAAACTAATTCGGGATAACAAAGTCAGCGATAAATCAACAGACGTATCCATAATTTTTTTATTGGAACTGCCTAGCATCGCATCTTTAACATTCCGAAAAATACCTTCTAAAACACCTCCCATTTTTAAACAATCAAAATCTCCCAAAGCTTGATTTGTCTTGCATGCAACTTCAATAAACGAATGAGCCTCAGCTTCAGAAGTAGAGTTAATATATCCATAGCCAAGTCGACGAGGAATAACAAACTCTTCCATGGCGCGTTTCTTTAATGCCAACTTATCTGCAGGTTTGGTAATACCTGCAAAGGTTTTAGTATATAAAAGAAAACTACCCAGCAGAATATAAATAATTAAAATACTTTTCACAAAAGAACCCTTAACCTTGCATCGCAAATATACACCGGAGGAATCGATTCACTCTTAGCTTTCGTGCTATCAAATAAGATTAAGTCATCTTTATTCAAACCACCTTTTGTATCAAGTTCAATTCGCCCTTTTTGATTTGAGTGAATTTCTAAAACCTGTTGTGCTTTAATTCTCACAAGACTCCATTTTTCATTTTTAAACGTCAAAATCTTTAATTTCTTCTTCTCAAAATCAAGTTTTATTTTATTGTTCGATTGATTATCAAACTCTAAAAACAATTTATCCTTTTCCCAAACAGACTTCATGGCTAAAGCTTTTCTATTCTTTGACTTTAAAGAAGTTAGAATAATTTCAGTTAAGTGATTACGAAGTTCAGTAATAGCTTTTGAGCTTTTCTTGGGAAAGAAAAAGTTAATATTTCCCATTTGAATTCGTTCATCAAAGTTATCATTTTTATTAGATTTTATTTTTTTAGATACGTTTCGAATTTTTTTATTTAAAGCTGAGCGCTCATCATCAGTAATTTTTCCAAAATAAATTCCTCCTGCTTGGGCACAATACATATTAAAAGAGGCATTTAATACCTGTACGATGACAGAATTATCCGAGTCGATACGAAGTGATATCTCATTATTAAAAAGCGAATTTCCTTTATGATAAAGTTGATAATATAGCCGCGACTCTTGATAGCTCATGGCCCAGATCGTTTGAGAAAATAATAAAAATAAAAATAAAAGTTTATTCACTTAATAATGATAACATTTCATAAATATGGACTTAAACTAGGCAATTAATACTACTCGTAACTCTCGTTTTCGACAGACAAGAGATCATCATCAAACCCCTCTAGATTGCCATCAATAATCTCAAATGAAAGATCTTCATTTTTCGCTGTAAGCCTTTGATCTTCAGTGATAACTTTAGCTTGACGCAACTTGAGTAAAATACTTTCAACTTGCTCCATGGCAAAGGGAGTTAATTTCTTATTTCGAAAAGATTGGGAGTACCTTTTTGGGCTCGGTAATAGCATGGCCAAAAAAGCGGCCTCTTTTATACTTAAATTTTGTGGGTGCTTATTAAAGTAAAACTTGGAAGCTTGTTTCACCCCAAAAATATTTGGCCCCAACTCAATTAAGTTTAAATAAATTTCTAAAATTTTATCTTTGGAAAGTTTCTTCTCCACCAATATGGCCATGAGCATCTCTTGAGCTTTTCTTAATAGTGATCGCTCAGAGGTTAATAAGGAATTCTTTATGACTTGTTGAGTGATGGTACTCGCTCCCCGCACAAACCTTTTAGCCTCCAAGCTCTCATTAAAAACAATTTTTAATTGATTTAAATCAAGTCCAAAGTGATCATAAAAAGCCCAGTCCTCACTTATAATAATGGCCCACTTGGTTGCCTGTGCAATTTCCTTTAGCTTACTCCAATTCGGGGGTCTTTTTGTTTGTAAAGTATATGTCTTAGATTTTTGATTCCAGACAGGGTATTTTGAATCTAGTTTTGCGACCTGACTATTAAGATAAAAATAAATCCCCACACATGAGAAAAAAATAAGATCAATTATAATCAAGAAGGCTAATAATGGTTTTTTTATTTTTTTAAACATGTACTCTTTTGTACCGTTTTCTTAATTTTTTGGCAAAAAAAACCCCCGATAAAATCGAGGGTCTTTGGACACAAGGTCCTATTCCAACATCCTATTAGAATTTGTAAGTCATAGAAACTCTTGACATTAAAGTGTCAGATCTTAGAGTTCCGTTTCCACCAGAAGTGTCACCTGCTGCGACAGCAGTTGTATCAGAGTTATTTCCGATCATACCATCAATTGTAAGGTCACCAAAAAGAAGTGATGCTCCTGCAGCTACCACAGTTGAGTCTTCAATTGTATTTTTGTCACCATTATCTGCTTCTTCTTCTCCAATAATATTAGATGTTACTGATCCTCTTAGAGCTAGCCAATCCTTAGCTGAAACTTCCAAAGCAATTGTAACTGGTAGTGAAGTACTTTTTGTATCTCCAGCTCCTGTAATATCATCAGTGCCGCTATCCATATTATACCAAGCAGATGCCCAAGCAGTCGCTTTATCATTTAGTTTATATGTCTTAGCCATACCAAGCGCAGTATTCTGAGCTTTAAACTCATCACCAGCCGCATTCTCAGCATTGATTGACTCAAGTTGTAGCATATAATCAACATCACCCATACCATATGTCACAGCTATATCATAAGAGCTATTTCCTTTAAACTCTGCAGCTCCCACTTCAGCAGTATTTCCCAGACCAATATTAGCATACCCTTCAATATCACCAGAAATAATACCAATAGTCGTTCTCATTGCAGAAGATTTCGTATCAGTTGAATCTTTTTTATAATCGTGATGAAGTAATTTAACCCCCCACTGAACTCCAGCATCGCCTGCAACATAAAAAGTTTTATTATTTGATTCTTCAACAGTACCCGAGATTGTTCTAAGATAGTTACTTGTGTTTGACTCTTCACCAAAGTAAAGACCATAAACCATATTACCAGCAGCTTTAAACATCCCACCTTCTGCTTTTGGAGCTGCTGCTGAGTCTTGATCTGCTGTTGCACCATTGTTTGTTTTACCCCACTCCATGGTGATAAAATCCTTGTGGAAGTTTAACATTGCAGGGTTAAGAACAACGTTTCTAGCGTCATCTAACCACATTGTACCATTAGCACCTTGACCTAAAGCCTCTAATCTTGCTTTTGATGCTAATGCACCAGTTGATAAAACTGCTAATCCCATAGCAATCGCGATTTGTTTTTTCATTAACTTTCTCCTTGTAATCCCTTTCTCAAAAGGCATGTGTATTTTGTTCCGAAAAACGGTATTTTTAATCCTATGTTAAAGTTTAAAAATGCTTGGGAAGCTTTGTCAAACTACATTTGTTAAATTAAAACTTAAAAAATAGATTATGAAATAGATTTTATTTGCACCCTAGTCGACTGTTGAAAACATAAAGCCAAAGACCTAGCAAGAAGAAAATAAAGCCAGAGACCTAGCTAGCTGTGCTAGCTGGTGCGCTGCACCTCCTTCCTGCCGCTCATGCAGAGCGAAGTCTGGCCGCTGCGGGTAGACTTCGCTCTGCATGAGCGGCAGGAAGGAGGTGCAGCGCACCAGCTAGCACAG
>JABJPQ010000259.1 GCA_018663815.1 Halobacteriovoraceae bacterium
CTGCTACTAAAAAATGGATTAACTATTTTTCAGGTAGAGGTAGAAAACACTTTCAAAGATACGCTGAAAGAGCGGGACGATATGCCCCAGTTCTTTCAAAAATTTTAAATGATCAAGGTCTTCCACGCGATCTTATTTTTCTTTCTATGGCCGAAAGTGGATTTCAAAATGCAGCTCGTTCTTGGGCCAAAGCAGTTGGCCCTTGGCAGTTTATGCCTTATACCGGAAAGAAATTTGGTTTAGATGTAAGTTTCTTTGTGGATGAAAGACGTGATCCTTTAAAAGCTACTGTCGCAGCGGCTGAGTATCTTAGGTACTTACATGGTCTTTTTGGTTCTTGGGAGCTAGGAATGTCTGGCTACAATGCTGGAGAGGGAAAAATAGGGCGTGCCATTAGACGTTAAAACGAAAAATTTTTGGAAAATCAGAAAAGGCCGTTACTTAAAAGCAGAAACAAAAAACTATGTTCCAAAAATAATGGCATTAGCTATCATTGGAAAAAATCTAAGTAAGTTTGGATTCAATGAAGTTAATTTTGAGCATGCGCTTGATTTTGAAGAGATAATGGTACCAGCTAATACCGATCTTTATAAAGTAGGAACTCTTTTAGGTGAAGACTTTAAGACGATAAAAAAATATAATCCTGAGATTATTCGATGGCAAACACCTCCAACAGGTGAGCAGTATGCTTTGAGAGTCCCAGTGGGTAAAAAACAAATTTGGGATGATGTTAAAGCAACAATGGATGTCTCAGCCAATAATTATAAGCAATACTCACTTAAAGGTTATGCAAGTTTATATAACGTTGGGAGAAAATTTAAGGTTCCAGTAAAGGTTTTAGCGCAGCTAAATAATATTCCAGGTAGAAAAAAACTATTTCCAAAAACGGTTGTTTTATTGCCGTTTAGAAATGATCATACTCAAAGAAGTGATCGTATGTATGCTGACCTTTATGAGAAACCACGTAAGAGTGTGCGCAGAAGACGTGCTTATCAAAAATGGATTAAACGCGGAAAAAGATCAGGCCAAAACATTAGTAATCCTTCCCAGTTTTATACTGTAAAAAGGGGAGATACTCTTTGGAATATTGCGCGTAAAACCGGAGTTAATATTAATACAATAATTCGCTCAAACTATAAGCTTGTTAAGCGCCGCATGATTCTACCAGGAGATAAGCTGGCGATTAGATAACTCTTTAATAATGCATGAGTAAACTTGAGGGCGCATAAATTTGCGCCTTTTTTTATTTAAATTTAGCTCCTTTAAGGTATAATTTTTTTGATTGAGATACAGGAGCGAATATGTCTGGTTTTGGCTTGCGTGCTTTTAAAAAAAAAGCAACGGTAAAGAAGTTTGATAATAATAAATTTTATAAACATATTGTTTACGGTGAAAATACTTTTGGGATTTTAACTTTTTTGAAGTTACATAAAAAGTACCCAGGTGAAGTTAAACTTATTACTCAAAACTCTTTTTTAAAAGGGGATATGTTAAAAGAATGGAACTGCTCACTTAACTCTGTTCGTAGTGAAGAAGTGGCTCAAGGATTAATGTCTCTTGATCCTCGTTTTGAAGTTTTTAAAAATACTGATGATGTTGTGTTTTACAAAGATACTAAATTTCATAAGTTTGGCGGACGTGCTAAACCCCATGATTTAAAATCAGGGGAACTTTTTTTTACAAAACCTCCTTATCAAATTCAGTTGAGTGCTTTATTTTCGCAGCAAGATTTTGAGAACCTAGATGAGCTTTTAGTTGAACATCAAATTCATAAAATAGTAGCGAGTATAGAAGTTTGTGAAGCAACAGATTTAGTAGAAAAAACACATTTTAAATTACACACGGGAGAGTTAGAAGAAATTTCGTGTGAAAAATTATATTTTTGTCATTCGCCTAAGAAATTTTTAAACCTAGTTGAAAACAAAAAAGAGCTTAGTGATGATGTGTATGCTTTTACGGCCGGAATTTCAAATGATCAGGCCATAAGTGTTCACTTTAAATGTGATCGCGAAATAACTAAACAAGTTGGTACTTCCGTTTTACCTCAGAGTATGACTCATGATTGGGGAAGTTTTATTGTTGATTTTGATGCCTTTGATCCAGCAATAAATTTACAGGAATTTACAGCGCTTACATTTTTAAGTGATGATGATGTTCAAGAGGAAGATTTGGCTAAAAAAATAAAGCTTATGCGAAGGGTTATTGAAAGAGTTTACCCTGAGCTAGCAAAAGCTAAGGTTGAACAAGACATCCGCTTTAGTGATGAATACAGAATAAATGGCTCAAATGATAGCCACTTTGAAAAACTTCAAGATAAACATGTCAGATTTTTAGGGCATGGAGCACCAATCAAGCATGAAAACGCGGATAAGTTTGAGTATTTATCTCGGGGAATTTATGCTATAATGTCTCAAGGACTGTAGTACAAAGGCGATTGGGTAATATGCAATAAAGTAGGCATCCCTGCCCGGCGGCACCATCCGTGGTTAACTATACTGTACTAAAATTCTAAATTAATATACCGCACACTACCAGTAGTATTTTTTAAAGTAAGACTATAAAAGATTTTAGAAATGGGATAATTAATGATGTTGCAAAACTTACTCTCATTAATCTTATGTTTGACGCTTTTTTCTTGTCAAATAACCCCGCCTGAAACAGCAGGAGGAAGTGGTACGGTTAAAACGAACCTAAGAAATATTTCTGTTCTTTGTACGCTAGAGGATCACTGTGAAGCAACTGACGATGGTGAACAAGAAATGGATGATAAAGTTTATGCTTTATACACAACTGATGAGTGCATAAATATCGATACCTCTAGCCCTTTGTTGGCCGTTTCTAGTAAGAAACTTCATTGTGATCAAG
>JABJPQ010000548.1 GCA_018663815.1 Halobacteriovoraceae bacterium
TTAAAAAATTAATTAAAGAAGAGGATGAAGATAAGCATGCAATTCTAATGTACGCGGCATTATTCCTTGTGGGTCTTGCTGTCTTCCTTGTGACAAGAACTGTTTTCCAAGATGAAGGTAGATTTAAGGCTCAGGAGCAATTAGAGGTTGCAGAGCAAGAGGAAAAGAAAAATATACCAAATGATATTGTTCTAAAGTACTCAAGGCCTTTTTTTAAAAGATACTTCACCCCAGTTGTTGAAGGAATGAAAGGTAAAAGAAAAATTCGTGAAAAATACAAAAGACCTCTTGCTTCATCCGGTATGAATAAATTTTTAACACCGGAAGACTTTTATGCCTTTAAGTTATTTTTAATTATTGGTTTTCCTATTGTCTATTTAGGGTTAAGAACATTTCTTGAAGAAACATGGCCTCTTTCGTATACCCCTATAATATCCTTGCTTGGCTTCTTTTACCCAGATTTGTGGATAAGAGGAAAGATTGATCAGCGGCAAAAAAATGTCTTAGAAAATATGCCATTCGTTGTTGATATGTTGGCTTTATCAGTAGAAGCAGGTTTAGATTTTGTTGCGGCTATGCAAAAAGTTATTGAAAAAGCACCTCAGTCAGCTCTCGTTGAAGAATTTGAAACATTAATTAAAGAAACAAAAATTGGAGCAAGTCGAGCTGAAGCTTTAAGACAGTTATCGTGGAGGGTAAACTCATTACCCGTTTCCTCATTTTGTGCAACATTAATTGCTGCAGATTCTGTGGGAGCAAATATTGGACCTATCCTTAAAACACTAGCTCAAGAATTGAGACAAAAAAGATCTTCAGAGATTGAAAAAAAGGGTGCACAAGCAGCGACAAAGATATTGATACCCATGATCTTTTTTGTTTTGCCTGCAGTATTACTTGTTATTGCTGCTCCGATTGCATTGCAGTTAATGGCGGGGGGCTAATGAGGATCGTACACTTAGAATCAAAAAAAGTTATCGCTGAGAATGTAAAATACGCAAATACATTTTTTTCGAGGTTGATAGGGTTAATGTTTATAAGGGAAATGACAAATATGGACGGACTTTTACTTGAAAATTCGAATTCGATACATAATTGTTTTGTCAGATTTTCTTTGGATGTTGTTTTTTTAGACAATGAGAATAAAGTGGTTCGTGTGTTAAGAGGTTTTAAACCATGGAGGTTTACCCGGATTCATTTTAGGGCCAAAAGGGTGCTTGAGCTAAAAGCGGGAACATTGATTGATGAAATAAAAAAAGGTGATCAAGTGGAGGTGCTAGGTGTTTAAGCTTGTTGCCGTTGGGGGAAGACTTCGTGGAAAAGAAATTATTCTCAATGATGGAGTAAATTTATTTGGGCGTGCGGTCGACTCAGATCATGTCATGGAGGTTGATGGTGTTTCAAAAAAACATATGCAAATCACTGTTAATGGTAATAATTGTTTTTTAGAAGATCTAGGTTCGTCGAATGGAACATTTGTTAATGGTAAATTGATAAAAAAGAAAACGGTTACAGATAGCGACCGAATAGCCCTACCGAATGTTATTTTTCAGTTAGTATATGTTACGGAGAAGAAGAAGGTCATTAAAAAGAAGGTTTTAAAGTCAGATGAAGAGGAATTTATTGATTTTAAAGAATCTAAACCAACAGATTTCTTAGGGAAAATAAAATACCAGTTTAAATACAATGCGATGAAGGTCATTTATAGCTTTAACGAGCAATATGAATGGAATGTTATGCTGGGAATTTTAATGTTTATTTTTGTTTGTGGAAATATATACTTATCAATTGGCCCAGTTTTAATTGAGTCTGAAGGAATGGTTTATAGTGAGATTATTGCTAGGGGAAAGCAATATGCTGAGGAAGTTGCTCGAAAAAATGCGGTTCATCTAAGTCGAGGTGATTTACAACAGATTGACACAGCTTTTATGAATAAATTACAAGGGGATGGGGTTGAGTCCTATGAACTTTTTGATATGGATGGGCGAATTGTTCGGCCCGCAAAAAATATTGATAATATTGTTAACGATATTTTTTCAGTAGCAGCAAAGAACAAACTTAGTAAAGTAACGCATTTAAAAAATTCTTATGTGGATGTTGGACTGGAAGATGGTGTTATTGGAGTTGCGAAAACACTAATGGTAAGCAATCTAAAAACTGGTCAAA
>JABJPQ010000660.1 GCA_018663815.1 Halobacteriovoraceae bacterium
GTCGTATTATTCTCGACAAATCACAAAACGAGTTTAGTGGCTTTTGTGTTGGACCAAGTATTTTTGAATTATCCTCAGACACTGTTTTAAAGCATGATACCATTGCAAAACAAGAAGTTTTTGGACCATTAATTCATATTATTGGCTATGATAGTATTGATGAAGCCATAACCATTTTTAATTCTACTGAGTATGCTTTGACTGGTGGACTTTTTTGTCAGTCCCAGGACGATATTGATTATATTTTGCCAAAACTTGAGGCCGGTAATATCTATGTCAATAGGCCTAGCACTGGTGCAAGGGTAGCTATTGAGCCTTTTGGTGGCTTTAAAAAGAGTGGTACTGGCCCCAAGGCAGGTGGAAAATCGTATATCAGACTTTTTAGTCAATCTGTATCTGTGATGAATAAAGATGAAAACCTTAAGTATGATCTTCAAATAGAAGTAAAAAATTATTTAGCCCACCCTTCAAAATTACTTGAAGAGAGACGAATTTATAATGCTAAGAAGCTTGCTGGAAGTATTTATAAACAATTTGAGGTCTATCTTGGTCTTGTTACTGAACAAGAAAAATCTAAGCTTAAAGATTTTCTAAAAGCTCTGAGGTTAAACGAACTTAATCTCTCTGATAGACAGTTTTCAAACCGTTATATACCCGGGCAATTGAGTTATATCAAAAAAGATATGGCGCTAGGCTCAGGTTTATTTCTCGATGCAAGCACTAAGCTTACAACTGATAGTGTGATTGATCTTTTATTAAACTTAGCTATTGGAAATGGAGTTTCATTAATCGCTACCAATAATATTATTTTTAATAAATGGAAAAGCTTAATTGAACTTGCTCACAGCTGTGGTTTTTCTCCTTATAATATTTCTTTATCACTGTATAAAAGATCAACGTTGCTAAGTTTATTTGCTGAAGGTGACTATGATTTTATTGTGTTCCTTAATAAACAAATTGATGAAGAAATCTCCCAGAAAATTTATCATCGAGAGTTTAAAGGTCAACTTGTTAAAGTGTTTCAAAAGCAAGAACAAGTTAATCTCGATACCAGTATTGATCAATATACAAAGTGTCGTTCATTTGCGATCAATACCATGAGGCATGGTGCACCTTTGGAGTTAACAATTTAATGAGAAAGATAGCTGTTATTGGTTGCGGTAATATGGCCTCACCTATTGTTATTAGTATGGCCAAGAAATTTCCAAACTTAGAGTTTCATACTTATACTCCCTCTAAAGTTAAAGCGATCTCTTTAGCAAAAAATGTAGGTGGAGTTTACCATGAAAACCTATGCGAAATGAATGGCATGGATATCTGGCTTATAGCTTGTAAACCACAACAATTGAACCAATTGTGTTTACAGCTAAAGGGTGCACTTAAAGGGCAAAATATCATTTCGATCTTAGCGAGTGTTAATATTGAAATATTAAAAAACTGTTTTGCTAGTAATCAAGTTATTCGTATCATGCCAAATACTCCTTCGCTTATTGGTCAGGGGATATCATTGCTTTTTACAAAAAACGAAACTCATAAAAAGTTTATCTCATTTACTGAAGAGTTATTTAGCAGTTGCGGTGATGTCCATAAGGTTTCGTCAGAACGACAATTTGATGAGTTGACAGCTTTTTCAGGTTCAGGGCCGGCTTATGTCTTTAGGTTTGCGCTTGGCTATTTTCGTAAATTACAAAAGCTTGGTTATAATGATGAGCTTGCAAGAAAGCTTATGGATCAACTATTTAAAGGAGCTTCACTTTTGATGTTAGATTCAAATGAGAGCTTAGAGGAGATGGTTTCCTCAGTTACAAGTAAAGGGGGAGTTACAATTGAAGCAATTGAGCATCTAGAGACAAATAAACTTGACCAAATTATTAGTGAGTCCATTGATCAAGCTATTACGCGTGGAAAGCAAATTACTCAAGATACCAAGGCTAGTGCTAAATAAAATCCACTTGATTTAAAATAAAATTCGTTTTATCATTAAAGGTGAGACGCTGTATGAAGCAGCAGGAGGGGAGTTATGGAAGATTTAAGAAGTATTCTTACCTCTCATCATTCAAAGTCCGGATCAGCTACAGTAGATGTTATTAAAACCACTAATGGTGAAGTTCAAGCGACAACCTCAGAAATACCGGATCTTTTTTTTGATGAGATCTTGATTAATATCAAACTTACACGCACCGAAGTTCT
This sequence comes from Halobacteriovoraceae bacterium, assembly GCA_018663815.1. GTDB lineage: Bacteria > Bdellovibrionota > Bacteriovoracia > Bacteriovoracales > Bacteriovoracaceae. The sequence continues at coordinate 2,191 of JABJPQ010000660.1, forward strand.
GCTTTTAATGTACCTTTACCGTATAACTTGGTGTAAGCCAAACCTACATCGCAAGTATGGCATTGCTCCTATTCTTTCACATACCGAGTTAGCAAAGTCCCTTGATGTTACCAATGAAGTTCTTTACCAAACAATCAGAAGTCTTGAGGGGTTTAATTTTATTGAGACTATCCGTGCAGGACAATATTTTGTACGTAAATATTTCTCCGAAGAAAATGATCGTAAATATGGCCAAACCTACGACAATTTTTTATAAGTAGGCCGTGTCCAAAATATCGAAAAGAATTTTAGCAATATCAAACCTTGTCCCTCAGGGATGTGATGTCGTATGGGACATTTGTTGTGACCATGGATTAATAGGCAGGGAAGTTCTTTCAAGTAGGTTAAAATCAAAAGTTATCTTTATTGATCAAGTTCATTCTATAATAGTAAAATTAAAATTAACGTTAAAAACTTCGTATATTCCAGATAGATATAAAATAATCAACTCCAAAGCAGAGCAATTTGATTTCCAAAATAAACATCAATCAAATTGTTATATAGTGGCCGGTATAGGAGGAGAATTATCATTGTTAATTTTGGAGCAAATTGAAAAATCTCTAAAAGAAAACGATAACTTCATATTTAGTGTTCATAAAAACCACTTAAAACTTAGAGAGTTACTGATACAAAAGGGTTTTAAGTTAGCTTCTGAGAGGCTTATCGCTGAAAACAATATATTTTACGAAGTATTACTTGTCTCTAAATCTGCACCAAATGAAATTACACGAATTGGCTCTTTCATTTGGGATGAATTTGGTGATGACGAAGAAATATATTTAAAACAACAAATTAAATATTATCAAAAAAAGTGTCGATATAATCCTGGTAGTAGCGATATTTTGCAAGCGTATCAGGAATTAGCTAAAAATAAGCAAGTGTTTACTTCTTAATTTAGTTAAACTAAAATTTAACTAGCTACATTATAGTGCAATGAGAAAATAATCTGTTTTATACATACTCTGGTAGAATTTAAATATGACTAAAGTTGAAGATGACGAAAAA
>JABJPQ010000149.1 GCA_018663815.1 Halobacteriovoraceae bacterium
AATTATTCTGCTGCCCGTGATTGGGCTAAAGGGGATAGCTGAAATCATTTTAGGATAATAATTTAAACCACTTTTATGAAAAGCTTCAGCCCATGACCAATCAAATACGTATTCTCCATATGAATGCTCTTTTAGGTATATAGGCATAAAACCTATAGTATTTTGATCAGATTTTGCGATTATTGGGAATGGGATCCAACCTGAATTTTTCCCAACAGATCCTGAAGCCTCTAAGGTATTGTGAAATTCATAACTTAAAAAAGTAGAGCTAATATTAAGTTCATATAACTGTTCTTTTAGGTTTTCAGCAATATATCTTTCGTAACAAATATCCTCAGCTTCATAAGCCATATACAGCTCTATTTCCTTAGGCAGTTCTGGCTTATTTTCTTTTGAGCTAGCAAAAGATATAGAAACACTCAGCGATACAAGTCCACAAATAAATAATTTAATCATTAATCTCTCCTTTTATTAAACTATAAGATGACTTTAAGAGTGCACAAATTATGCCAAGGTATTCCCAAACGACACATGACAGTGGTTTCCAGTCCTTCTTTAGTTTTTTCGCTACCCTAGATTGATTTAAAAGAACACAAAGACCACTTACAGCAGTTAAAACTGTATAATTTTTAGTTACTGATCATTTTTTTGACATTTTTATGGATTTTTTTGAGTTTAAAAAAAAATGGCGGAGAACAAGGGATTCGAACCCTCGAAGGAGTTGCCCCCTTACATGCTTTCCAAGCATGCGTCTTCGACCACTCGACCAATTCTCCGCATAATTCTTTTTATCACCTTGTTTATCATTTCGTCTATAATTTTCACTTCTTATAGGCACTACGTCTTTGCCTAAAAAAGCTCGAAATGAGCCTCGAGCATTCTAAGTGCTTAAAGCCGCCATAGATACCCAACTTATGATTCAAAAGTTCATTTTTGTGCAAGTCAAAACCCAAACTTATTGCGCCACCTTTTGGATCATATGCACCAAAGTATATGTTATTCAGCCTTGCCTGGGATAGTGTCGCTAAGCACATAGGACATGGCTCCAAAGTGACATAAAGATCACAATCAAGCAGTCTCCACGAGTTTAGTTTTTCACATGCCTGGGTTACGGCCAAAACCTCTGCATGATGACATGGGTTCTGGTTTTTTTCTTTCAAATTAAATTGACTAGCAATTACATCTCCATGCTTATTAACTATAATAGCGCCAACTGGAACTTCATCTTGCTGGAATGCTTTATGTGCAAGATCCAGCGCAAGAGACATAAAATAATTAATTTGATCAAACTTCACTGGTTGACTCTGACTCTTTGTAATCCGCAAACTTTCTTCTAATTCTGGCCTTATTATGCATAGACCAGATTTTTTTAAGTTCTAGATATTCTTTTTTTTCTGACTCTGTATTAATATCAAGTTTTATCCCGTACCTTATTGGTCGACCGGGAATATCCTCTCTTAGAGTTTTTACTTGTCCACGCATAATAAACACGCGAGAGCCAAAGGGGATTTCTAACTTTATAGAGTCTCCCAATTTTTTACTCTTAAACGATAGTATCGAAACACATCCTCGCCTAATATCCGCAATACGTAACTCTTCATCTTGATCTTTTGCCTCAGCTTTGGCCACAAGATCTCCTCGATAGCGAAAGTCGTACTCCCACCACTGCACCATTGGAAAATAGAGTGGTGAAATCATTATATAACCGTTAATTCCTAAAAACAGAGCGCATAGAAATGAAACATATAAAATAAAAATATTGTAGTCGATGAATGTAAAGTGCAAAATTTTCAATAGAATATAGACGGCTAAAACGAGACTTACACCCCAAAAGGCATAATTTCTGTTTCGGTGTGCTCGTGCATAAAATCTTAAAGATAAAAAGACAAAGGCGAATTCAATAAAAAAGCCAATTTCAAAAAAATTTTGTAACGTAACCCTCGTTAAAAGAAACATGGCAAATGTTAATGTCGAAAAAGCATACACGATAAGCAGCGATCGCTTTACTTCCTCGTTAATTTCTACTTCTAATAATTTCAGCATACGTTATTCCATACCTTGTTGCTAAATCACCGAGTGTTGTTTGTAAAACAAAAACGGGATCCTTATAATTTGTTTCTACCCGAGCTGAACCACTCAGATTTTTGCTTGTAAGATAGCATATTTTCTTATTTGCCTTTATCATTTTTTGCAATTTTAAAATACTATACTGGCTTTCACGACTTCCAAGATGAAGAGCAGAAATCTTTGGATTCCTATTGTAAAAAGCCATTTTTGAAGTTACTTGATAGTTATCACCAACGATATCTAAGCTTCCACATAATTGATTAATCTTACCAATACGTTCTTCTTTCCAGCCCCATATTTCATTTAATCTATTCTCTTGCTGATCCATTAAATTAATAACAGGTCCCAAGTTAAACAAAATAACCTTTAATCCCACATGTAGAAAAATATTTATTATCGAAAAACCAATAAGAATTTTTTTGTATGGCGCTAAATATTTAACCATTAAGATAATAAATGCAATTGAGCAGCTTATAGTCCAATTAGCCTCTATTTGATTTCTAAAAGACATAAAAAACAAAAAGAATAAAAATCCAAAGCTATTAAAGATCAGAATTCGTTCATAGGGATCTTTAAATTTGTTTTTATAAAATATATAACAAAATAAAAAGAAATTCAAAAAGCCCATTAAAACAATCTGGCCGCCTATAAAATCTAAAATATTGTTCAGACTAAAATGCTTTTCCACCCGTTGAAAAAGGTGAAATTTAAACGAGATAAAATCATGCTGATATTGCCAATAAACGTGGGGTAAAAACAATATTGTTACAACCCCAATAATACCCCAAAACGTTTTCCTTTTAAAAAAAGCAGGATTAGCAAAGCTCGTTAAAAGAACAATAAGTAGGCCATGATATTTACTGTAAAACATTAATGAGATTATAAGCCCTAGGTATAAAGCATTTTTCCATGAATCACGTGCTAAATATCTCGGTAAAAACCAAAAAAACAAGCTTGAAAAAAACATCAACGGTGTATCCGGCAGAGCAACCATGCCTGATAAATTTATTAGTGGCATTGAAAACATTAATAACCAAAAAATAAATTTTTGTTGATGCTCTCGTACCAAATCCACACAAGAAGGATCGTCCCCAATAAATAAAGATTAGAAACTATGCGGACACCCAACTCAGATTGACCAAAAATCGCAGTACCTACAAAAATAGATAATCCCACCATGGGTGGATGGTCAAAAAAGCCAAAATCCAAATAACGGGAGTAAATCCAATAATAGGATTCATCAAAAGAAAGT
>JABJPQ010000588.1 GCA_018663815.1 Halobacteriovoraceae bacterium
GGTTGAAAGATGTTGATGATGAAGTTGAAAACCATCCAATCGAACAGGTTGGTGCTCGATTACGTGAGTCAATGACAGCAATGCAAAAATTAGAAGTTCCCGCAGTATGAAAAATCTAATACCAATAGAAAATGTGAGAAAGGCTGCATTACGATTAAGTGATGTAGCTTTAAAAACGCCACTCGCATTAAACATTAATGCTTCATCAAGATATGATGCATCTGTATATTATAAACGTGAAGATTTTCAGCAAGTTCGTTCGTATAAAATAAGGGGAGCTTATAATAAAATAGCTTCACTAAATAAAAGCGAATTAGAGCATGGTGTTGTTTGTGCAAGTGCTGGAAATCATGCGCAAGGTGTCGCTTTTTCATGCAATAAAATGAAGGTTAAAGGAGTCGTCTTTATGCCAACTCCAACGCCTAAACAAAAAATTGAACAAGTCAACATGTTTGGTGGTGAATACATCACAATCGTATTAATAGGAGATACTTATGATGATGCATCTGAAAAAGCGTTGCAGTATTGCAAGGAATATCAAATGACCTTTGTACATCCTTTTAATGATGAGAAAGTAATTGAAGGTCAAGCTACTATAGCTTTAGAGCTGTTGGAGCAAAGTAATGTTCCAATAGACTATTTGTTTTTACCCGTTGGTGGCGGCGGTGTAGCTTCTGGAATATCCAGTGTTTTTAATGAGTTATCGCCTAGTACAAAAATAATTGGTGTTGAACCTGAAGGAGCTCCATCTATGTCAACATCAATAAAGTATGGGGTAAATACAAAAATCGACAAAATCGATAAATTCGTTGATGGTGCGGCTGTTCAGAAAGTAGGGGATATAAATTTCCAAATCTGTCAAGCTTTTTTATCATCAATGACAACTGTTTCAGAAGGAATGGTCTGCAAAACAATACTTGACTTGTATAATAAAGATGCAATAGTGGTGGAGCCAGCAGGTGCTTTAACTGTGTCGGTGTTAGACCAATTTAAAGAAGAGGTGAAAGGGAAAAATGTTGTTTGCTTAATAAGTGGAAGTAATAATGATATAACACGGACAGAAGAGATAAAGGAAAGGGCTTTGTTGTATGAGGGGATGAAGCATTATTTTGTGGTAAAGTTTCCTCAAAGAGCAGGAGCATTGAAAGAATTTGTAGCAGATATATTGGGGCCAAACGATGATATTACGCATTTCGAGTATACAAAAAAACATAACCGGAATATGGGGCCTGCTGTAGTCGGTGTAGAGCTTGATAATTCTTCAACGTTTAGTGCGCTCCAGAAGAGAATGAAAGACAAGGGTTTTTTTGGTGAATACTTGAATGAGAAGCCCGACTTGTTTCAGTTTTTGGTTTAGGCTATTTAACTTTATTACGTAATTGCTTCACCCGAATCATGGCATCTTTTTTTGACTTATATTTTTCTTGTCCAACAAGAGATAACTTTGTCTTAAACTTTTTTTCAAGCAGTTTATGCGTTTCAATTATGTCTCCGGTAAACCCAATTTGAGTGATACGTGTTTTTTTATTTTGAAAGATGTAAACTATAAACATTATAGATCTCTATAATCCAAACCTAAGTGTTCTTCAACAAACTCTCTTAAGCAAGCATCACCGCCTTTTCTTTCAAGAATGATATCTGCTGTATTCAATATTCTTTTGCTAGAATCACTCGGGCATACTGAAACACCAACGTGTTCCATAACATTTTTGTCGTTATTGTCGTCTCCCAAAAAGGCTACTTCTTCCAAAGAGATTCCCAGTTCAGAAATCCATTTTTTAAGGATAGTAAGCTTGTCATCGCGTCCAACATAACAATGTTTAATGTTAAGCATATTCGCTCTTTCAGTAACCATTTCAGTAGTCTTACTGTGACTGATTAACCCAACGTGATATCCATTTTGATACAACATTTTAACCGCCATACCGTCTTTTGTGTTGAAGCGTTTAAAGTGAACCCCTTCAGATGTGATGTACATGCCTCCATCGGTTAATGTTCCATCTACATCACAAACAACAAATTTTATATTACTTAATGCCATTATATGATTGTTTTTCCAACTGCATTAGCGATTGGGTCAAGAGA
>JABJPQ010000249.1 GCA_018663815.1 Halobacteriovoraceae bacterium
AAGGTTTCTAAACATAAAAAGAAAAAAGATCATGATGAAAAAAATGACGATGACGAATTCGCACCACTCGTTTCACAAGGCGTAAAAGGTTTTTATTTTAATAACTTCACAGGTGGATGTGAAGATAAAGAAGGAGAAGTTGGAAGGAATTATAATAAAGTTGCAAATTGTGGTGATGTCGCAAATATGTCTATCCAGGGTAGCAAGCTTAAAAAAGGAAAAATGTTTGGAATTTCTTTGGAAGATGCATATGTTTCTAAGTCAAAGATTGATACATCTCACCTTGTAAGTGCTGAAGCATTGATAAACAAAGGAACAAAGATTGAAGGAATTAATAACCTCATTAGCAAAATGTTTGAAGGACATGCAAAAGCCTTTCATAAAAGTGGTGATAAACTTAAGGATCGAGAAAAAAAATATATCGAGTATCGAGACGAGATGAAAGAATTACTGAGCGAATACTCTGATGCTGACTCTGAAAAAGAAGAAAAGAAAATTGAAAGAAAAATAGCTTCACTTAAAAATAAAATTGAAGAGGCGAAAGTAAATGTAGAGCTACATTACTCTAAACGTTTAAGACATAAAGATCACTCAGTGAAATATGGTGATATGGAAGATTAGTTAGAATATTAAAAATATAAAATGGCCCTGTGCAAGGGCCATACTTGCTTAACTCGTTGGTAATTTATCTTTCCTATTTAACTCTTGGAATGACTCGATCACTATCTCTTACACAAGACTCAGGATCTTCAGGACATGGGTCATAGCCATCAGAGTAACCCTGAGGGTATGAGTAATAACTGTTATAAATTTGATAAACATTCAAATCGCCATCTTTATTAAGTGAATAGTATAAATCCAGGATCTCTCCCGACTTATATATAATGTTAGCTGTGATCCTTCCATTTGTGCATGAAAGAGTAGTTGAGTCACCAGATGCAACTTCTGTGATTTTTTTGCCACTGATTTCCTTCTCATTTAAGAGAAGAATTCCATTTTCATTCTCTCTTATATTGATAACTTCATCGGCTGCCGAACCAGTTCGTTCCCTAGCGTAGTCTCCAATAAATTGATCACAACCATTTACACTTGAATTACCTTCACTAAGTGGTAAGTTTTGTGCGAGTAATAGATTTGAAGTTAAAAAAGCTAATAATGCTATTGTTTGCTTCATGGGTTTTTTCTCCTAATGTTGGAACGATTTGTTTAATCTTAATATGTATTAATTTTACCAGTTTTTATTTTTAGTTGGAAAAAGCCTTTTAAAATCAGTAATCATTATATGTAAAAAGAATAGACTATCTTGCTAAGTCGCTAGAATTATATTTAGTTTTTTTGCGCTGCTTCACTCTTTTTCTTGCTTAGTCTTAAGAGTTTATTTTTGTGATTACTCGTAGAGTCATTAGCTAGAACACTTTACCTGGTGTGGATATAATCTTTTCACATCTATTGACCAAGAATCCAGAGTTAAATAATTACATTCTATTCATAAATTATGAGCGCCCTTGTGGTCTTCATAGTGGTCTCGGGGGTAGATTGAAAAAATTATTATTATTATGCTTGTTTATTGTTCCATACATTTCTTTTGCTAAGCCATTGTCGCCTATGCTGAATTATACACCTACAGATATTGCAAATCATGGCCTTGACGTGCAAAGGATATGGAATAGCATGCACTCTCGGATGAAGGGGAAAGACTGTTATAAAAGAGCTCATATTTGGTCATACGATATGTATAAAAAATTTGGAGTAAAATCCAAGAAAATATTTATTCATTACACAAACAAATGGAATTATGAGCTTGATGATCTTGGTGGTGAAAAACTTTACGGAGGTTTTTTAGGATCAGGAGCACTTAAAAGAAAGAGCCTTAAATATCCAGGTATATCTAGACGAGATATTGGTGTTATTCGCTCTAATAGTCGTTGGGTTTATCACGTAGCCACTACTATTGTTGATAATGAAAAAGATGTTGTTCTCGATAGGACTTTAAGACTCGCGTACGACGCTAAGCCTGGAGTTTACACGGATGATGAGGGATGGGACTTAATAGTTCGTCCATCAACACCCACTGAGTGGATGGAAAGTTTGACCGTCAGAGGTGAGATTTTGTGGAAGATTCGTAAGGCTAAACTTAAAGAAGAAATTTCAGAAGCTAGGTCATCTTCCAGAAGAAGAAAACTAAGAAATACGATGTTAAAGCTTGGGATGATTGATGCCAACGGAAAAGAAGTTGATCGCATTGATATAACATGCCGTCGAGCTGACTCGATTGCAACTGCAGATTTAAACCCTAGGGATGAGTGGTGTGTTTGGACTGAAGCTCCCATGTATTATTGGAACGAGATTGATTTAAGATATGCTGTCTATGGAAAAACACGGTATAGCTATAGCTTTTCACCTCCTAAGGATATTCATAAAGAAAGTAATTATGTAAATGGTAAAAACTTTTTTCAATCTGAGTTTAATAGTTCAGAAGTGAAAATGTCACAGGGTGAGAAAAAGTAGATTGTTTTAAATTTTTGTTTTGTTGCGAAGATCTCAAGTGCTTTTAATAATATCAATTTATGTTACTAATCAGTTTGTAATAAGCCTCCGGTATTTCCGGAGGCCAAAATACTAATTATTTACTATGTTTTGCAAGATATGTAGCAACACCTTCAGCAGTTGGCTTCATTGCTTCATCACCTTTTTTCCAGTTAGCCGGACAAACTTCACCATGAGTTTCATGAAATTGGAGAGCGTCTACCATTCTTAGCGCCTCGTCAACGTTTCTGCCTAGTGGAAGATCATTGATAGTTGAATGTCTTACGACACCATCAGTATCAATTAGAAATAATCCTCTAAGAGCAACTGACTCATTAAAAAGAATTCCGTAATCTCTTGCGATATTTTTTGTAACATCTGCAATTAGCGGGTAATCAATTGTTCCAATTCCACCTTTTTCAATAGGAGTGTTTCTCCAAGCCAAGTGAGAAAAGTGTGAATCAATAGATACACCTAGTAGTTGAACATTTTTTTCTTTAAACTCAGAAACTTTTTTATTAAAAGCTAAAATTTCAGAAGGGCATACGAATGTAAAATCTAGTGGATAAAAATAAAGTAAAACAAATTGTCCTTTATAATCCGTTAGAGAAACATCTTTAAATGATCCGTCTTCCATTACTGCAGTTGCTTTGAACTCAGGTGCTTTTTTAGTTACTAATGTGCTCATGGGACACTCCTTAATTTTTTCAGTGTTATTACTGAGGCTATTATTAATGAATTATGTTGTTAAAGATAATCGATAATACTTATTACTGCTATAGGCAAAATCTATCAATTAAACTTAAGTGAATTCAATGACTTGCTCGTTTGTTTTTCTGGTGTTGCGCAGGTCGTCTGGAATTGAGCCAAGCAGTTCTTCTTCTAAGGCGTCTACCGCTCTTTTCTTAAGACAATTTTTACTAATTACTAATGAAATCTCTCGTGTTGGGATGGGAGCTTTAAAAGGTCGAACCATCTTTTTTTGGGGGGAGGATAATTGTTTGACTGCTAAGTGGGGTAAAATGGTATATCCAAAACCTTTTAGTACCATATTTTTTAAAGTCTCAAAGTTTCCACTTTCAAAGTTAATAGGATTGTGGATTGATTTTTCTTTTGCTTGAGAACAGATATTTAAAATTTGATCTCTAAAACAATTTCCTTTATTGAGAAGCCATATCTCATTTATATCGAGTTCATGTTCTTTGATTGTCTTTTTTTGATAAAAAGGGTGTTTATTTGAAACAAAAAGGTAAAATGGTTCATAATAAAGAACTCTCTCTTCAAGGCTTTTCTCGTGTAGTGGTGTCGCTAATAAGGCCGCATCAACTTCATCTTTTTTTAGCATTTCAATAATAACTTCTGTTTGAGCTTCTTGAATTTGAAAATTTATTTTAGGGTATCTTTTTATGAAATTTTGAATAAACAGCGGGGCAAGATAAGGAGTGAGGGTTGGAATAATAGCGATCTTAAAGTCTCCACATAATTCTTCTTTGGATTCTTCAATTAAAGAGAACATTTTTTTTTGTTCATGAATAATTTTTTGTGCCTGCTCTACGATAAGTCTTCCCTCAGGAGTTGGTTCGGTAGGGGATTTCGAGCGGTCAAAAATGATGAGTTCGAGTTCTTCTTCAAGTTTTTGTAGTTGCATACTGAGTGTTGGTTGAGTGACAAAACAAGACTTGGCAGCTTTGCTAAAGTGCTTGAACTTGTAAACGGCCAGGACATATTCGAGTTGAGTTAAGGTCACGATTAATTCTCTTTTGATATTGAAATTATTTTTTCAACAACTTCGGGATTTAGCAATGTAGAGGTGTCACCAATATTTTTAAGATCATCACTTGCAATTTTTCGAAGTACTCTTCGCATGATTTTTCCTGAGCGTGTTTTAGGTAAACCTGGGACAATAACAATCTTTTCTAGCTTCGCAATTGCTCCAATATTTATTGTAATGAGTTTGTTAACCTCAAATAGTAGTTCATCATTTTTAAAATTTGTTTTGAAGGGAATGACAAATGCCATGAGGCCTTCTCCTTTTATGGCATGAGGAAAGCCTATAACAGCGCTTTCAACAATTTCTTGATGTTCATTAATTGCATCCTCAACCTCAGCTGTTCCAATTCGATGTCCTGAAACATTGATAACATCATCAACTCTTCCGGTGATGCGGTAATTACCATTCTCATCTCGTCTAGCACCATCACCTGTAAAGTATAGTCCGGGATAGGTTGAAAAGTATGTCTCTTGATAGCGTTTATGGTCACCGTAAATTGTTCGGGCTATCCCTGGCCATGGAGTTTTAATACATAAATTTCCCTGAGCTGGATTTCCAATAATTTCTTGTCCGTCAGCATCTACTAAAAGAGGAGTGACTCCAGGGAGGGGAAGTGTTGCATGACAAGGAATAGTGTCGGTAATTCCAGCCAGCGATGAAATCATTATCCCACCTGTTTCTGTTTGCCA
>JABJPQ010000211.1 GCA_018663815.1 Halobacteriovoraceae bacterium
CTAACTCAATTTTTAATCTTCATCTTAGTTATATTGAGTTTATTCATGTTAATGGCTTGTTACTCACTGAGAATGCTCATTTCTTTAATAATAAAACTTAAATTTCTTAGTCAAAATAAAATTTTCCCATATCAAACTTTCCGTTATCATCTCGGTATTTTTTTTCTTCATCCGGCGCATACCCTTCAAAAGACAAGTTAAAATCATCCTCTGTTAATTGAGTGTGATACCCACCAGACGAAATTTTAAAAAGATTACGTTCTTGTTTCAAATGACAAGGAAAAGTATATTCTCTCTTTTGGGAGCTTACACTCGCAATGAACACTTTGTTTAATTTTAAAATATAATTATCACCGGGATATTTCGTTGAAACATTCACGCTACAAACGTCGTTTTTAACTTCTTTGCCTCTTTTAGCCGTTGTTATTGGTAGTTGACTCAACCTTCTATCTATTTTATAGAGGTAACTCCAAAAATTTTCAATTGGGGTTCTATCCATTTCAGAGCTATCTTCAATTATAGATGTAGAGCGCTTGCTAAAATATGAGCGAGAGAATTTTAAAAGGTTAGCAAATCCGTATTTTTTATCTATTTTTTTTCCATAGCATGAAAATATATTTATTGATTTCACACTGGGAGAAAGTTGATCAAATAATGTAGAAGGTATCACATTCCCACTCGAATCCATCAAAGAACCTGATTTTGTAGCATGTGCAACAATGATTATATGCCCTGTATTTCTTTTTTTTATAATTTCTAATAACTCGTTTAGTTTTGTTACTTTTACTACAACCCATTTAGCATTAAGTCTACCTGAAGCTTCCACTCGCTTTACTTGTTGTTCAATGCTTTTATGCCCAAAATAATTGTTAGTTTTTTTTAATAAACTTAGCCTATATATTATTTCATCATCCTTGATCATATCTATATCAAGTTTTTTTCGTTCATTTTCACATTCAGAATATGTTTTGGTTTCAAATAGTTTAGAAATATTTTTATTACTCTTTTTTATTTCTGCTTCAAGCCTCAAGTGCTCTGCTAGTTCTTCTTCAAACTCCTTACTAGTTGTATCACTTGGCATAATTGAAAAAATATAATTTTTAAAATTAGGATAAGACTTTACTCTTCCAACAATAGTTTTTGCGTGAACTAATTGATGCTTATATTTGGTATTGCTTCTAGGTAAAAGCAGCATCTTTAGCAATGGGATGGGATTGATCATACTTTGTTGTTTTTTTAATTTAAAGATTTCTTTACATGTATCAAACTCAGTTGAACCAAGTGCATGACTCCATGTTAAAAAAAATATAAACATCATCAGCATTTTTTTCATTTCTATTCATCTTTGTCATTACAAATATGTGATTCCTTTAATCCTTCAATAAGCTTTTGAACATCTGGTTTCGAAAGATCAACATCATGCTTTTTTAATAGTTCTGTAATATTTTGCTCTCCGAGTGATACTTCTCTCAATAAAATTGTTCCTTGCTCAGTTCCTTTCAATCTAACAATCTTTAAATCGTTCCCAGCGCTATTCAAGGCTTCAAATAGGTTTTTCGAAAGATCTCGTGTCAGAGCTGGCTCTTTATCTAATACAGTATAGTTATTTAATAAATACTCTTCTATTTCAATTTCTGATGAGCTTTCGTCAAGAGTCAGTAATATAACTCCAACTGAATGCTGAAAAATAGAGAGAACGACACCACTAGCAAGACTTAAATCAGCAAGTCTCACGGTCAAAGAATTATTGTCTTTACCATAGCTATAATCACTAAATGTATATCCAGCGGCAGATAAAAGTATACCAGCCTGAACATTAGAACTCACAATAATACTCGCTAGAGTTATTACTTTAAGTAAGTTTTTTCCGATTTTTTTCATACCTTTCTCATTTATTTATACTCATATATGAAATTCTAAGTTTCTTTTTGCTTGCGCAATAGATCCCATGCACTTTTTACAATTGAAACTGTCTAATTTTTTTACGATTCTTTAGAAGATTACAGGCAGAATAGCTTGATTTGCAGGGGGGTGAAATTCAACCTCCCTGCAGGTATATTTATTACTTTAATCCTTGCATAAGTTCTTGAACTTCTGGTCTAGAAAGATCGACATCATGCTTTTCTAGTAACTCTGTAAGATTTTTTTCTCCAAGAGGCACTTCTCTTAATGTGATTGTTCCTTGTTCTGTCTCATGCTTGGCAACAATTTTAAAAGTAGATTTATCTTTTTTCAAAGCTTCAGCGAGACTACTTGAAAGGTCTCTAGCGAGCTCAGGCTCTCCGTGTAAAACAGTATATTTATCCATTAAAGATTCTTCAATTTCTACTGCTGATGAATTTTCGTCAAGTGTAAGTAAAGCCAATCCAGGTATCATACCAAAAGGGGCTAAAAAGCCAATAAAAGCTAAACTTCCACCAGCTTTTAAACTAAGCTCCCCCACTCTCAAAAGAACACGAGCGTCTGAACTTCTGTAACTAGAGTCTCCATTTATAATATAATCACCACCATAAATTATCGCTGCGGCCTGAACATTAGCGCTCATAATAACACTCGCTAGAATTGTAGTTTTAAGTAGTTTGTTTCCAAAATTTTTCATATCTTCCTCGTTTTTAGTTATATTCAGCTTGAAATACTTCTGTCCTCAAACCAAAAATGTTTTTGAGTACATACACGAAAAACATGCAACGCGTCAAGTGTTGTTGAATAAAATACATGCTGAAGTACATCGTGACCAATTATAATGAATTGATATGAGGAATTTTTTCTTGCGAGTCTTTCGGTTTCTTTTAAAAACAAATAAAGCCCTGTCTAACATGGACAGAGCTTTACTTATTTATACTGATCTATTTCTTACTATCTTTTAATATTAAGAACTTCTTGCAACATTTGATCGGCAGTCGTAATTGTTTTCGTATTTGCTTGAAAGTTTCTTTGTGCATTCATCAAGCTAATAAATTCATCGGCGATATCAACGTTAGATAACTCAATTGATTTGGCCATAACATCTCCTCGGCCATCTCGACCAGGCTTTCCAATTGCAGCTTGTCCTGATTTCCTTGTTTCTTTAAATAGGTTTTTTCCCATTTTAAAGAGACCTTCATTATTTTCAAATTTTGCTATCGATACTTGCGCTACATCCCGCATAGTACCGTTATCATAAGCCGCAGTTAAAACACCTTCATCATTAAAGGATAAAGAAGATAGGGTCGCTGCACTTGCTCCATCTTGAGTATGTCTCGCAACACTAGATTTCGATCCAAATTGAGTTGTTGCATCGTCACCAGTACCACCTTCTGTGATGGACTTACCAAAGTCTAAATCAATCGCCTGGCCTGGAGCTGCACCCTTATTAAAATTAAAGGCATTAAGACTTGATGTCTCTGATTGCAATTTCCCGTTTGGATCAAATTGTAAAGTACCAGTAGACATCTCAACCAATGTTCCTGGTAATCCACCCTGAGCATCTTCACCTGGAATTGTTCCATGATATTGCCACTGTCCATCTGCAGCTTTATTATAGTAAATTGTAATCAATCTTTGCGTACCGACATTATCAAAAACAGCAATACTCGTATTAAAGTCGGATGTTTTCTCAGGATTAGTGATATCAAATTGTTGAACCTCAGCTCTTGAATCAAGGTTCATCGACATGGTTATATTCTTAGTCGGAGCGGCAGGTATAGTTGTATTACCTAATTTAATCTTACCCATTTTTTGAGAAATTTTACCATCTTCACCGGCTTGAAAGCCCATGACTGGATATCCATCACCATTAATAAGTTGACCTACTTTATCAAAATGAAGTGATCCATCTCGAGTAAATCCTCTCCCTTTTGGTGTTTCGAGAGTAAAGAAGCCATTACCATTTATAGCAAGGTCTGTAATACTCTCGGTTCGATTAATATTTCCTTGAGTAAATTTAGGTGTAATGTGAGCAAGTTTTGTTCCTGAACCAATTTGATCACCACCATCAATACCCTTTAATGACTTAGATAATAAATCCTGAAACTCAGCTCTAGAGCCTTTAAACCCAAACGTTCCAGCATTGGCGATGTTATCACCTGTTACGCTCATAGCACTTCCAGCTGCGTGTAAACCAGATACACCAATGTTAAATGACGATAGAATTCCCATGTATGTCCCTCCTAGACCTTAATTTCGCAATAGACTACCTGGGTATTAAAAACCACTTAGCTCAAGGTTTCCGGATAGGACCAACCTCTTTAACTATTACTCATTCTTTCTAAAAATTTTTTAATTTTTAGCTTATAAACATTGTCGAATCAATTTTCGTGAAAATATTTTCCGACATACTGCCTTTATCAACAGCAGTTATTAGTTTATTATTTTTTACATCTACAATATAGGCTGCTTTATCAGACACAATAAGAGAATTTTGTACTCCCTTTTCTCGTAATTTTGATATCGCATCCTTAACTTTCAAATATTCTTCACCTTGAAAATCAATATTTCTTTCTTCAATTCTTTTTGCAGCATGGGTAC
>JABJPQ010000661.1 GCA_018663815.1 Halobacteriovoraceae bacterium
AGATCGTCCTGCCAGTTGCGTTTTCCTCAGTAACTTGTTGTTCACAGCTAATAAGGGAAGTAAGACTAAATGTAATAATGAGTAGTAGTTTTTTCATAAGCCCATTATAGCCCTGCGCATGATTAAATAAAACATGATCCTGGTGTAAAAAATTGCCAACTATTTGAGCGTTCTATTGTCAAATTAATAAAGCTGAATTCCTCAAACGATCTTGTAAATAGCTGATTTTTATGATTAATTTTAATATGCTAAACTAATCTTTTCAGTGGAGCTTTGGAGTTTCTTTTAATGCCATTTATTTTACTCGGTTTAGCCTTTTTTTGTTTTTATATTGCTTATTTTTTCTACAAGCGAAAGAGAAGTATTTACTTACAAAGAGATTACTCTCAAGTTATTCCAAAAAACGCATCTTATGAGTATTTACACAAACAAGAAGTTTCATGTCAGCGAGAATTAGATTTAGCCTCTTTTTCGAAGCTCGATTCTATTTATTTCATACATGGAACTTTTGTTGGTAGCGATCCTTTTCAAATTATATCCCTACTCGAAAGACTACTTCCTCGCATTGATAAGAAATATTTCAATAAGCTAAAAGAAACTTCAAAAAAGGGCCATGACTTTATGAATAAGGACTTTGGGAACTTTTCTAAGGCACATGCTGATTATATCAATGAGAAGTTGGCACGACCTCATTTTGCTGAAAGTTTTACATGGTCCTCAGGTAATGATCATTACTCACGTGTTCAAGGAATGTTTGATCTTCTTGATGAGTTAATACAAAAGCCGGTGAAGAATAAAAAAATTCTTTTGTTGGGGCATAGTCATGCAGGTCAAATATTTTCATTATTAAGTCAGTTTCTAAATAATGAAAATTTCCGAAAAAAACTTATTGAGATTTTTGATAAAAACGATCAAGCGAAATCTTTGCATAAAAAAATTGTTCTATTAAAGAGCTATCAATTGGACTTTGTAACTCTAGGAACACCAGCTCGTTATGATTGGAAGCTGAGTCGCAATATACGCGTGTTACACTTTATCAATCATCGTGGTGATGATTTGCTTGGGGGAGAGGTTAAAGGGTTCTTTAATACTAAAGATGGTGATTACATTCAACAATGGGGTGTTTCTGGTTCAGATATGCTCTCAGCTGTACCATTGCAGAAGAATATTAATAAGTCCCTTGACCCCATACTCGGAAAAGGGTGTGATTTAGATTTATTATTAAATAATATTAAAAAACGTAATCGACTGCACAGCCATGGACACCACTTGTTTGTTGATTATGCTGATGGTTCAAAAACACCTAATTTTTTAAAAAGTTTTTTTGGGCATGGGGTTTATACTAAGCTAGATTTATTGCCTTTTCATTTATATTATATTCATAAAAAATACTATGCTAAAAAGTGAGCTAATATGAGCGAAAAAATTGGAATTATTGACTCGGGAATAGGTGGTTTTACACTTTTAAATGAGCTTTTTTCTCGCAGTTATTTTTGTCAATATTATTATATTAGTGATAATGAAAACGTACCCTATGGTACTAAAAGTCAGCTCTTTATGTTACAAAGAGTTCGATTAATGGTAAATAAGCTTAAGCAAAAAAAAATTCAAACAATTGTTATTGCTTGTAATACACTCACAGCTGAAACGATTGAGCAGTTAAGGGAAGAGTTTCACGAGCTAAACTTTATTGGTATTGAGCCCTACCTTAATTATTTTAATAAAAATGAGATTTGTAATAATAAAAAAATGGCCCTTATTTTGACGGAGGCAACTTATAAATCATTACGTTTTACTAAACTTAGAAAAAGAGTTGATCCTACTCAAAAAATTCTCACTTATCCCCTCGCAAATTTAGCCTCCTTGATTGAGGGGATGGAGAGTCGTCATTGTATAGAAAATTTAAAACAAGAGATTGATACTGAGTTAGCTTTTTTACACTCATCTAACATTGATTATTTGATTTTGGGTTGTACGCACTATACAATAATAAAGAAATATATTGAAAAGACTTATGACTTACAAACACTAGATCCTAACAAAGAAGTTGTTGATCGTATTGTCCAAGTTGCGGCTTTAGCAAAGTCTACTGATTGTAATTCTTTTTATTATAATCCAAATCTGAGTCATGATTGGCAGTGTCTCTCTTTGACCAATATTAATATTTTTACAAAACTTTTTAGAACTTATGGTAATTAATGCTTTATTCTTACCAACAATATATTTTGATGTTATAAGGCTCACAGAAAAGGATTAAAGATGAAAATATTACTCTTAGAAAGCATTCATACTGTAGCTAAAACTTACCTCGAAGAGCAGGGGTTTGAAGTTAGTCTGTTAAGTTATGCTCCTAGTGCTGAAGAGTTACCAGGTTTACTAGCTGACTATCAAGCTGTAGGAATTCGGTCCAAAACTAAAATGACAGCTGAGGTTTTGGCCAATTCGTCTCATCTTTTGAGTATTTGCTGTTTTTGCATCGGTACAAATCAAATTGATCTTTTAGAGGCAAAGAAGCTAGGAATAGCCGTTTTTAATGCACCTCATTCTAATACTCGTAGTGTTGCTGAGCTTGTTTTGGCTGAAATGGTAGTATTAGCGAGGCAAATAGGTGATAGAAATACTAATGCCCATAAGGGGATTTGGACCAAATCAGCAACAGGGGCTAATGAGATTCGAGGTAAAAGTCTAGGAATTATTGGTTATGGTCATATAGGAAGCCAAGTGAGTATTTTAGCAGAAGCTTTTGGGTTAAATGTTTATTTTTATGACATTAATAAAAAACTGCCCCTTGGAAATGCAAAGTCAGTTGGTTCAATGGATGAATTACTGTCACTTTCAGACTTTGTTACTTTGCATGTACCTGAGACGGAACAAACAACGGGAATGTTCACTAAACGTGAACTCTCGCTTATGAAAAAAGGTAGCTACCTGATAAACGCGAGTCGTGGTTCAGTTATCATTATTGATGACTTAGTTAAGGCCCTAGATACAAAACATCTTGCAGGTTGTGCTGTCGATGTTTTTCCTAAAGAGCCAGCCTCTAATGAAGAGTTATTCAAATCTGAGTTACAGGGAAAAACAAATGTTATTCTAACTCCCCATATAGGTGGAAGTACTGAGGAAGCACAACTTTCAATTGGGCAAGAAGTTGCTGTCAGTATGGAGCGATTTCTCAAAACAGGTTCGTCTGTTGCGGCCGTAAATCTTCCTAATGTTGATTTACCAATAAAAAATGAAGCCATACGCATTGTTAATATTCACCGTAATGTTCCTGGTGTATTAGGAAAAATAAATGGGGCCATATCAAAAGCAGGGTCAAATATAGAAGGACAGTACTTGTCCACAGATGAGCATATTGGATATCTTGTTTTTGATGTTCACATAAATGATGTTGATTCTCTTATCCAAAAAATTTCCGACTTAGAAGAAAGCATTCTTACTAGGGTTATAGAATAATTTATGTCCTTACCTGATTATATTTTAAATTTACTAAAATTATCTATTCCCATTATCATCGGCCAACTTGGACAAATGCTTATTGTTGCTGGGGATGTTTATATTGCAACTATGTTTTCAACGAAGTCAGTTGCCAGTATTGGTCTTGCCTCGGGGTTTATAAATCCTATCTTTTTATTTGGAATTGGTTTAATGATGGGGATATCACCTTCTTTGGCCGTCTTGAGAGGAGAGGGTAAAGATGAGAAAAAAAGTCTTTCTTCGGTATTAGTTTACTCAGCAGTTGTGGGGCTGGTGTTGACATTATTGATGCTTTTTTTAAATCAATTCGTCCACCTTTTTGGAATTGATGAAGCATTGATTCCATCAATAAGATCTTATATCAGTATTGTTTCGTGGTCATTTCCATTTGCCATTATATTCCAAGGTCTAAAAGAATATTTGCAATCATTTGAAAAGGTGATTATACCAAATTTAATGTCAATTATTGCTGTCTTTTTAAATCTTGTTATTAATTATGTTTTGGTTTTTGGTGTTTTTGAGTTTGCAGGTATTGGTGAAACGGGCTTAGCGGTAGCAAGTCTTCTTATAAGATTCATTTTATGTCTTTGTATGGTAATTTATGTTTTCAAAGACTATAAACTGAGTGGATTTTGTTTAGATTTAACTAAACACATTTTCAACTTCAGTTTACCAATTGCCTTTATGTTTTTTTTAGAAGTACTTGCTTTTTGTGTCGTGACAATCTTATCTGGTAATTTAGGTATTATTGAAGCTGCAACAAATAATATTATTATGACAATTGCATCCATCGCTTTTATGATTCCTTTGTCTATCTCGAGTGCAGTGGCCGTCAAGGTTGGCTACGCTTATGGATTAAAAGATAAAAAGATGCTGTTAGGATACTTACAGGGAGCTATTGTTTGTGCGTTTGTTTATATCTTTTTTTCGGCTAATATTTTCTTCTTGTTCTCAAGCAATATTATGCATTTTATGACTGCAGACTTAGCAGTTATTGAACTGGGCATAAAATTATTATTCATTGTGGCACTTTTTCAATTAGCAGATGGTATTCAAGTCGTTTTGTCTGGCATATTGCGAGGATTGGACGATACGAAATCCTCTTCGTATTTAGTCTTTGTTGGCTATTGGGTAATAGGAATTCCATTTGGAATTTACTTAACATTTTATCGCAATTTTGGTTGTGAGGGACTTTGGGCCGGGCTTGCAGTTTCTTTACTGTTAGTGGCCCTTACGCTTTCCGTATTAACAAATAAGCGTTATAGAGAGTTTGTTCATCAAGCTTAACTTTCAACGTATTGGTCAACTTCAATTTGTTGAATAA
>JABJPQ010000635.1 GCA_018663815.1 Halobacteriovoraceae bacterium
GTATCCTTCTTAATATCAAATTTTCTTAGGGCATCGCTAATGCTTGTTCTGGGACCACCCTGAAATTTCAGAAATTTGGTAGCTAGAAAAGTCCATTTTCATATAAAGCTGCTGTAAAAGTTCTTCATTTTGAACAGGTAAAGCGAAGTAGTGAAACTCAAAATTTGATATATATGGGCATCGAGATGGCTCGTAACTTGTAACACTTAAATGTTCTAAATTACCACTATCATTGGGGTTCTAAATCGGACATGGATTCGATTGTTCATTTGGGAATAGAACTTGACCGTTAGAAACCTTTGTAGATAAGGTTTCAGAAGAGTTGTGCGCGTGGCTGCGTCGCTCCTCCACCACCACGACCCCTGAGTCGTTTCTTCTTTTGTATTTTCTTTGATAAAATTTTTGAATGAAAGAAGAAATAGTAATTCGCAACCTTATAGAGTTCGACGAGATAATTCTCGCTGAAATGTATTGTCGCCTTAATACTGATACATTCATCTGGATGGCTCCGGGAACCTTTAGCAATGAAGACTTTGAAAGAGACACAAGTGGAGAGGAAATACTTGTTGCAGTTTTAGGAGATCAGCTAGTTGGGTTTGTCTCTGTTAAGCACTCCGAAAGCCTTATTCATCATTTGTATATTGACTCAAAAACGCAAGGCAAGGGAATTGGGAAAGTACTTCTTGATTCCGGTGTGGAGTTAATTAATAAAAGACCTGTATTTTTAAACTGTAGGGTAAAGAATGAGCGTGCTTTAAATTTCTATAAAAAATATGGTTTTGAAATTGACGGTAAGGCTGATGATCCTCCTGATGATTACTACAAAATGAGATTATACTAACTATGACCGTTAATAACTTTGTACAACTGATTGTACTTGCAGCTCTATGGGGTGCATCCTTTATATTCATGAGAGTAATTTCACCTGTATTAGGGCCAATTGCTACTGCTGATATGAGAGTTTTAATTGCAGGAATTGTGTTAGTTGTTTATTTCTACTTAACGAAGCATCCAATGAATTGGAGAGATAATTGGAAGGCCTACCTTTTTATAGGGTCTATTAACTCTGCCATTCCATTTTTATTCTATTCATATGCAGCATTACATTTACCAGCAAGTTACTTGGCAATCCTGAACTCAACAGCACCATTATTTGGAGTTTTAATTTCATCAATATGGCTTGATGAAGAATTAACACTTAAAAAGATCCTCGGCCTCTTAACTGGAACAGCAGGAGTGGTCCTGATTACGCAAACGGGTTCTATTAGTATTGGTACAAATCAAGTCTTAGCAATCTTAGCATGTTTGGGAGCAGCATTTAGTTATGCGGCCACAGGAGTGTATATAAAGTTAAAAGCAAGTGGGCTTAAGCCAAAAAGTATAGCTGGTGGAAGTCAATTATTGGCCGGTCTGGTATTATTTCCCTTTATTGCTATTGCTCCTCCACAAGGTGAGATAACTTTATTAATAACAGTGAATGTTTTGGTTCTTGCAATTTTTTGTAGTGGTCTAGCATACCTGCTTTATTATAATTTGATAAAAAATATTGGACCAACAAAAGCGCTAACAGTGACTTTTCTTATTCCTCTTTTTGCAATTCTTTGGGGAATAATCTTCTTAAATGAAAAGATTAACAGCACAATGTACATCGGTTGTGGATTAATAATAATTGGTACTGTTCTGGTTCTTGGAGTCAATTTCTTACCAAAGGTAATAAAAAATAATTCTTTGTAGTACTCTGTAGTACTTTCGAGTTTTACATCAATGAATTTGAATAATTAAATAGGGGATCACCACCTCCACTTTATAGATGCTTCGTTGTTGCATTGCTGTCGATTATATTTAGTTCATACTTAAAATTCAACTTAGATTTTTGGAAAAATGATGAAATGGATTTATATTTTACTATCAATATCAATAACAATAACTATGATTCAGCTTACATTGGCCAAGGATAAAATTGATAATCTTGTTGTTTCTTGTAAGACCTCAAAACATACAATTAAAATAAATAAGCAAGAAGGAGCACTCGTCTACTCATCATGGGTGATTGGTAAAGATAGCTCTGATAAACCTGACTTGATATTAAATAATGGCACTTGGAAACGTGACGGAACCGGTGGCAACGGTAAATATGACTTTCAGAACAAGGATTATAAACATGTTATTCAAGATGGGACAGGTGTTTGCGTTGAATACTGTGGATACTATTTAGAAATATACCTGAAAGAAAAGAAAATTTTGGTAACAAAGTGTCGGCCTGGTGCCATAAAAAAAGAATCTCAAAATAAGAGAGTGAATATGGATAATGAAAATAATAAAAATAAAAAAAAGAAAAGAGGTGTCTCTGGTTTTGGTCTATTTATAAATCAAAAACTTGCTGAATTGCGGAGAACTGGAAACCCTTATAAGGGTGACAGTGCTTCTAAGGATTTTACTGATGAATGGAAAGCCTTGACTCCTGAAGAACAGGAAAAATATGATAATCAATCGACCTCTAAATAATGTGTTCTTTTGGTCTCTTTTGAGCCTACTTATGTTTGGTAATGGTCTCAAATTTATATCTTTGTAGAATCTTGTAGTTACTTTCAAACATCATTCAACAAACTTGGAGGTACCAATCTGGCACCTCCAATTATTCCAAGATGGGTTTGAGGGTGCAACCATTTATTTTTACTGAGCAAGGAGTGACCATACTTTCCAGTATTCTTCGCAGCCCAAAGGCAATTCAGGTTAATATTTCGATCGTTAGGATATTTGTTAAAATGAGAAAGTTGTTAGCTTCTGAAGAGTCATAAACTGACAAATTAGAACAGTTGGAAAAGGGCTCAGATAAGTTGTTTCTTATTCTGTTTGAAAGGTTAGATAATGTTGAAAAAAATATTCAACTTTTTCCAAAGATAGGAATAAAATTGGTCTAAAGTAACTTATTGGCTTGTTACAATCTGTATCCACATGGATGATGATTATTCCTAGAATCATTTTCCCTAAAAGAAACTAGAAAAATATTTGTCCAAACTCAAACCTTCACCATTTTTGCTCACCCCAATTAGATTGATTTCTGCAATGAATTACGAAGTTTCCGAAAATGTGAAAATAATACAATTATACAGTGACGCGTCAGGAGTTATGCTATAAATACCATAATTATAAATTTAATCTAATTAGGGTAACTCACTTATGAAAATATCAGTCCATTTCACATTATTTATCGCGCTTCTTGTTTGTGGCTTTAATTCTGCGCACGGATTAGACGCAACACTTTTAGATGATACTTGTAAGTCTTCGGCTGTGGCAGATCCTTATGAGATCGGTGCACGACTGTCAGAATCGACTTATAGTCACGCTGGAAAATGTGTGGATGCTGATCTATTTCGTCCGGCCAAAATTATTAAAGAGACCGGTGAGTCCATTGTTTTTTCCAATTACTTTCATGATGGTGAGTATTATACATTTGAACTTAAGAAGAGTCATCCGATTGAGCATCTGTTTTATCAAATATTGCGTTTTGATGTTATTCAAGGAATCACTGCCGGTCATGTTCAATTTAGAGTGAAATTTAAAACGCCGGTGGTCATCGTATCTCAAACGGACACTTCCAAGAAAGTAGAAGTAAATGATATTATTGTTTCTTTCGAAGCTGCTAGACCTAAAGGTGTTAAATATAATTTTGCCTTAGGGACAATGGACTCCTATGTTCTGGTTGGCAGAATTATGTCAGGCCAAGCAAAACTTAAAGAAGAATATGCTAGTACTCAACAATATGAAATAAAGCTACCAAATAAAACAGATAGCATGGACTTACTTATTACTGCTATTAAACAAAGTGATAAAGATCAGTACAAACGTTATTACGATACTCTTTGGCCAAACTGTGCCACTCAAATCTTTGACCTAATGGATTCATTACCTTCAATGGCCACTAAAAAAATGGAACGATTTTTAACTGTTCTCTCTAACGACCCTGTTGCAGGACCGGCCTTACAAGGCTTAGAGAAGAGAGGAGTTTTA
>JABJPQ010000554.1 GCA_018663815.1 Halobacteriovoraceae bacterium
GATTTGATAACTCGACTAATTAAGCGTTCTAGAACTTCGATCGTCCCCACAATCATCTATTTGAATATTATGGTGTATTTAATGTGGTTTTTTTTACTTCAAACTCAGCCTTATTTTATGATTAATAATTTTCTTGTAAGCTGGACGGGCTTAACTGAAGGGCGTATTTGGACCTTAATTACATCGGCTTTTTCTCATAATATGCTTTTTCACCTTTTTATAAATGTTTATATTTTCTTTGGGTTCGGTATGTTGGTAGAAAATGTAATTGGAAGTAAAAGATTTTTAAAATTTTACCTCGTTGCAGGAGCATTGGGTTCTCTTGCACATAGTGTAGTGAGTAGTTTTCTCTTAAACAACTCTGACCTTCCAGCATTAGGAGCTTCTGGTGCTGTGGCCGGAGTCGTTATCCTTTTTTCTTTTATGTTTCCAAAAGAAAAAATTTTAATTTTTGGTATTATTCCAATCCCTGCAATCTGGGGAGCTTTTTTTGTTATAGGGTTAGATATTTGGGGTCTACTATCACAAACTAAAGGGGGAGGACTTCCGATAGGACATGGTGCTCACCTGGGAGGAGCAGCTACTGGATTGATTTATTATTTTTTCTTTTTGCGTTCGCACTTAATAAGGAGGTAAGCTTCTTTGTTACTTTAGTGTGTCCTAATATCATCAGGACACAAATAACACAAAATTACTATTTTAACTCACACTCAGTTTCTTGTATCGTGTTGGTATTAGGGACATTATAAATTATTTTTAATTTTGTATTCATTTTTTCAAAATTTACTTTAATAGCCATTTCTTGTTGTTCTCCTGATTGAGTATCTTGCCATTTATATGAAAATACTAAGTCTAAAGTTTTCTCGGTACATGAAGAAGAAAAAGTTTCGGTCATAGGTTCTTCATTGAGATTATCTATAAAAACTCTTTTTTCACCAACGAGAATTATTTCATAAGGATTGATTTCACCATGCTGTGCCTCTTTTGATATTTCAACAATTCGGTAAATAAATGTCCCGTCTGATTCTGATGAAATTTTTGGTTGTGAAATTTGAACCCCCTCAATGGGAACAGGATCACTGTAATCTTCCTCGGACACATGCTTTATAATCTTACATTGGTGATATTCACCTCGTAACTCAGGGCATGCAAGTAGGTTGTTAGTCGCTAATAAAATAATTACTGCTAAAAATGATTTCATTTATATCTCCTCTGATATTTGTTTCGTTGGAAAAGATAGCAGAGATAAGGATAAAATATTACTTTTTTGAGTACAATGTGGTTTCAAAATGAGACCAGTCCTAACTGCCCTAATAGTAAGATAATCCATATAGATTAAACCTATGTAGATATCAAAAAGTATTATTTAACTTTTATCAAAAAAAATGTAAAACTGGTTTTGCTTTATAGATGAAAATATTTTTTATAAAAACGATCATAAGGAAATTATAAGGAGGAGTTATGGACAATATAAATTATGGGCCACTTAGATTTTTAATCGGAAAATGGGCCAGTGAAGGCTTTATGGGAGAGAATACTGCTCCAGATCCAGATCGAAAAATTGAAAATACAAAGTTTCGTCAAGAAATGTTTTTTGAGCCAATTGGTGATGTTAATAACCATGAACAAGTATTATATGCACTTAAATACAGTACTCATGCTTGGGAAGAGGGCAGTAATGAAGATCCTTTTCATGAAGAAACGGGATATTTTATTTGGGATAAAGCTAATAGACAAATAATGAAAAGCTTTATCGTACCAAGGGGTATTGCTGTAAATGCTGGTGGAGATGCAGACATTAATGCAACAGAGTTTTTACTAGCAGCTGAGCTCGGTTCACCGACATACGGATTGTGTTCGAATAAGTTTTTGGATGAAGAATTTAAAACACTAAGCTATGAAATCAAATTTGAATTTTTAGATGAAGGTAAATTCTTGTACAATGAAAATACAAGAATTAAAATAAAAGGACAAGAATCAATTTTTGATCATAGAGAAAGTAACACTTTAGTCAAAATTAATTAATATCGACGATCGTAAAAAAGCATGTAATAATCCATTCGATATGAAAAGATACTTATCATTAATAGCTTTGCTCTCACTTTTTCTGATTCAGATTCATGGATTCACTCATTTTGAAGCTGATACTAATGAAAGATCTCATCATTGTATTATTTGTGAAGTTGCATCTGACCAACCTTATTTTACACAAAGTACCTTGGCTGTCGATTTTACACCTAAACTTATTTCACAAAATATATCTCAACCGAATAAGAATTATTTTGCCGCAAAATCTTTTATTTCTAAAAATATTATCCCTCGGGCACCTCCAACAATCGCATAAGAAGCTGTTTTTTAAAAAATACTTCTGCTTGATAGCAGAGGTTAATTGTTATCTTTGGAGATAAAGTTATGAAGAATTTTTATATATTGTTAGTATTATTAGTAAGTACAGCCGCTTATGGCAAAAAATTGCAGTCGAGAGGTAACTCTTTCAATCCTGATATTGGAATTAACGTACTCTTTTTAAACCAAGATTCTGATAGGGATACTTCTGAGGATGGAATGAATTTGCAAGAAGCTGAGCTGCAATTTAGCTCAGATGTGGATGCTTACTTTACGGCTAAAGCTCTTTTTGCAGTAGCTAAAGAAGAAGGATCTTATGGTTTTGAACCAGAGGAAGTCTATGTCGAAACGATAGCTCTTCCCCATGTGACACTAAGGGTTGGAAAATCTAAAATGCCACTGGGAAAACACAACCAACTTCATACCCATGCTTTTCCATTTATTAACGCTCCCTTGGCAAACGAGACAATTCTTGGTGATGAAGGGTTAAATGAAACTGGGGTTGGAGCAAGTGCATTGATTCCATTGCCATGGTTTAGTGAGTTTAACTTTAGTTATACACAAGGTGAAAATGAAGACTTATTTAATAGTGATCGAAAAGCTAATAAAGCCCTTGTTGCAAGACTTAATAATCTTTGGGACTTATCTGATTCTATGACGCTTGAGCTAGGATTCTCAGGAGCAGAAGGAAAAAACTCAGATCACCTGGATACAAAACTATTTGGAGCAGATTTAACGCTTAAATGGAGACCTGTAGCTGGTGGGAAGTATCGTTCATTTGAATGGGCCAGTGAATTTTTAGAAAAAGATAGAGAGGGAGCTACTGATGACAAGCTCTCGGGTGTTGTTAGTCATTTGAAATACCAAATGGCTCAAAGATGGTATGTGCAATATCGTTATGATTATCTTGGTTTAAATGAATCAAAAACGATAGATGCTGTTAAAAGACATACAGGACTAGTTGCTTTTCTTCCATCAGAGTTTAGCGGTATTAGACTGCAATATGAAACCATTGATGATGGGCAAACCAAAGATGAAAAACGTGTTAGTCTTCAATTTAATATAAGTATTGGTGCTCATCCTGCACATGCCTATTAATGGAGATAATTATGAGAAAAAATATTAAACTGTTCGTGGTTATATTCTTTTGCTTATTGCCTATCTATAGTCATGCAAAACTAAAAGTTTTAACGACAACAAATAATCTTAAAAGTTTAGTCGAATTAATTGCAGGTGATAAAGTCGATGTAGAGTCTTTCAGTAAAGGAACACAAGATCCACATTATATAGAAGCAAAACCATCATATATGGTAAAAGCTTCTCGAGCAGACCTGTTAGTTTCAATTGGTTTAGAGCTAGAAGTTGGCTGGCTTCCTCTTATATTAAGAGGATCTCGCAACCCTAGGTTAAGAGAAGGAGAAGAAGGTCACTTTATAGCGGGTAATTTGATTGAAACACTAGAGAAGCCTACCGCAACTTTTTCAAGGGCCGATGGAGATGTACACCCAGAAGGAAACCCCCATTTTTTACTTGATCCTCTTAATGCTATAAAAATTGCTGAAAAATTAAAGTTTAAGTTAGCAAAGCTTGATCCTGAAAATACAAGTGTGTATGAGAAAAATTTTAAAAAATTCACAAGTGATTTAACCCTAAGGGTTAAGCAATGGAAAAAACGAATTAAAGTTGGGACCAAAGTTATAACTTATCATAAAACTCTAACTTATTTTTATCATCGCTTTGGAATCATTAATATAGCGTTACTTGAGCCTAAACCGGGAGTCCCACCTTCTGCGAGACATATTTTAGGGGTGATGAAAAAAGCAAAAACTGAAGGTGTCAAATTAGCAATTGTTGAAAATTACTTTGACCCTACAGTTGCCAATAGAGTAGCTAAAGATGTGATAGGTCTTAAGGTCAAGGTTGTACCTGTATCTGTTAATGGAGAGCCCAAAATTTTAAATTTGTTTGATCTCTACGAAAGTCTTATTACATCAGTTGAGGAATAAAAATGATGGAAGTATTAGTATTTTTTCTCCCTCCTTTTGTGATGTGTCTCATCTTAGTGGGAATTCACTGTTATATGGGATTACACGTCTTAAAAAGGGGGGTTATTTTTGTCGACCTTAGCTTGGCTCAAGTTGCAGGGCTCGGGACAACTGTTGCCCTTCTGTTTGAAATTGATCATCACTCAACTGGTAGTTACTTTATATCACTAGGGCATACTTTTGCTGTCGCCGCTCTCTTTGCGTGGGCACGAAAGGTTGAGAGTAAAATCTCTCAAGAAGTACTGATTGGTATTATTTACGCTTTGGCCTCAGCTCTTGTGATTTTGGTTGTTAACAATCTTTCTCATGGGGCTGAGCATATTAAAGAAATTCTTGTCGGTCGTATTTTGTGGGTATCTTGGGACGATGTAATTAAAACTGGTATTATTTATTCAATCATCGCTGGAGTTCATTATTATTTTAGAAAACAAATTATTGCCGTAAGCTTTGGTCGTAATGTTACCAACAGAACACTTTGGGATTTTGTCTTTTTTGCATTATTCGGGATTGTCATAACTTCATCAGTTGGTGTTGCGGGAATTTTATTGGTTTTTTCATTTTTAATAGTACCAGCTTTAATTAGCACC
>JABJPQ010000082.1 GCA_018663815.1 Halobacteriovoraceae bacterium
CAATTTGATTTTCACTCAAACCAGTAACATAACTTTTTAAAATAAAAAATCGATAGAGAATTTCAGCCGATATCATTCTTGCCTTTGGTGTGTTGATATATAGAAGAAGTAGCATGAGACCAAATTCAGTAATATCAACTTTACGAGTTTTTCTCTCTTTTCCTTTTGCTCCACCTAAGTAATTGTTTTCTATGAAGTTTTTATTCAATCCAAATTTGGATTGAATGGATAATTCGGTAAAGCATTTATCAATTGCCCTTAGAGTATGGAAGTGGCCCATATCAAAATGCTCGGCTATCTTAAGTGAATCAGTAACAGGCCCGAAAGGTGTGTCTCTAATCCAAACATCTCCTATGACATGTTCGTTAACCAAGTCCTTTAGTCTGGGTGGTCTTGTTTCAAATGGTTTTTCAATTCTAAAATCATTCATACTTTCTCCTTATTAGGTTTTAGTGTGCAAGGAAGGTTCAAAATAGATTTTCTACAAATAATCGAAACTATTGAATTAAATTTATAGGCAGTGAATTTTTTGAATAAGTAACTATAATCTTTCGAGAGTTATTATGTTTATTGTAATTTGAAAAAAAAACCTCTCGTTAAAAATGGCTTTTTAAAAACTGGTGGTCCATCGCACTTCTAATGCGAACTTTTTTTCCTCACTCCTAAGTTTTTAAATACATTGATGTTTCAGGTTATGAATGTTTTTTTCCTCACTACTTTTGATCTGTATTTTATGAAATATGGTAATCAGTTTTTTAATGACTTAGAAGTAGGTGAATAGTTGATGAGGAAACAGCTAGGTTATGGACGTAATTATGAATATTTTACAACCCCCTGTTATCAGGGATGTTATAGATGTAAGTAATCTATTATAAATATTAAAAATAGGACTCAAAATGCGAAGTAAATTTACACTCATATACATGACTTTAGCATTAAGTATGAATTGTTTTTCTTCAGTAAAAACAATTGGTGGTCATGTTGATGAAATTGATAATAATAATGGCGTAATTCATTTGGCGATTAGCGGTAGTGTTGAATCCAGTGCATGTACAGCAACTAAAATTGCAGAGAATTACTTGATAACAGCGGCTCACTGTTTTCATGGACAAAAAATTGAAGCTTTGGGGGTAAGTACACTAAGTGTTAATCCTTCTTTTGATTTTTCTCCTCTTGAGTTTGAACAAGTTTTTATGCATCCGGATTTTGAAAAATTATCTGTTGAGGACGTTGAAAGCGTAAGCCCTACATTTTCTACTCCAGATATTGCAATCGTAAAAGTAATTCCTTCAGAAGAATTTAAAAAAATAAAAATAGTAAGTATCGATTACGATTATATAGAAGAAAGTGAAGTAATTGAGTTTTGGGGATATGGCTGCCAAGAAACATTGAACGACATTAGTGGTTATGTTGCTACTCGTAAAAAGGCAGTAACCGTAACTGTTGGAGAAAGTAGCATGCAGGAGGGCTATGGAGTCTATACTGACTTCTATCGAAATTTCTCAAAAGATGCATATGAAGTAAGTATTTTTACTGTCGGAAAATCTAAAGATAGTTCTAAAGCAAGCCTTTGCTTGGGTGATTCTGGTGGACCTGTTATTCGTAATAATAAAATAGTTGGTATAAATTCAAACTATACCTTTGACGACTTAAGCGCCGAGGGAACAGAGTCAGGAATCTCTTACTTGAATCTTCACTCTCGACTATCATTTGTTAGTACTTGGATAAAACAAATAGTTGGCGATTAAATATCAAATTTAAATTCTGAAAATAAAAAGCCCTCATCAGTAAAACAAGGGCTTTTTTAAAATTGTGGTGGTCCATCGCACTTCTGACGCGAACTTTTTTTCCTCACTCCTAAGTCTCTAAATATATTCATGTTTCAGGTTATGAAATGGTTTTTCCTCAGTGATATTTGTCTGAATTCCTTGATTTTCTTTAAAGAGTTTTTAGTAACTTACAAGTAGGTGGAAAGTTAGTGAGGAAACACTTTGGTTATGAAACCTGATCGTTATAAAGACACTAAAGCTTATGTCGGTTCTGAATATCTTTTAAGGCACTGTCTAGAGCATCTTCACCATTTTTAAGCATAACGTCAGGAGTATAACCTTTACGTTCTGCAAAGCGACCATCTTTATACTTCAAATATTTAACCGAAATTAAAATATCAATTCCACTATAAGGTAGTATTAATCTCCCAGTATCACCAAAGTGAATTAAGCCTGCCGTATTCTCGCCAAATACTTTACGCTTTGGATGAGCTTCAAAGTACTCCAGCGTATGTTCACAGCTTGATGCACACCTTCTATCGACTAAGAAGTATATAGGCTTGTTAAAGCCTTTCTTAGGGATAAACTTTCCTTTTTGATGGAAATTTTTAACACTTTTACTGTCTAACTTACCACTCTTAGCAAGTTTCATCTTTTTAATTCGATCAAGATATTGTTTATTTAAAAATGGAGGAGGAGTTTCATTATTTGATTTGTAGTTTAGAAGCTGTAACTTAATTGAGTTTGCTCTTAATGCATATCTGGCAGGCGATACTTTGCTTATCGTTTTTAAGATCGGGGTTGGATAGGTCCCGCCGTAGAATAACTCTGCCCACTCTTCAGAGATTGTATCATCTCCACCACCATTGCCACGCATATCGACAATAAGCGCCTTTGATTCTTCTTTTATTTGCTTAAGAGTGTCAATAAATCCATCCCAACTCTTACTTTTTCGATCTGGAAATCTTGAAATTGATAAGACAGGTATTTTATTCTTATTCACTTTTCGATAAGTAACCGCCGAAGACTTTGGATCTTTTCTTGAAAGTAGGTTGTTGCCAACAGCTGGCTTTGAGAAGAATTTCTTCTTCCTAAGTTTCCCGCAGAAGGAGCCTTGATGTCTTACTATAAGGTGATCATCTGTAATTTCCCATAAAGTATCATCTATTTGTACACATAGATTGCTAACTGTTGTTGGTTTTATATTTCTGAGTTTCGAGAAGACCTTTTCAAAAAAGGGATTTGGAAAATACTCTATCGCACCATAGCCATATTTTAGTGCATAGATGAGAAGATCTTGGGCCTTGAGAGTGGGCTTCGCAAAAATATGTCCTGAGAATATTATAGATATCAAAATTAGAGCACGAGCCACTTATTTCTCCCCCAAAAAAACTATAAAGATAAGCAGTCGAGTATCGTTTTTTGTTTAAAAGGTAAAAACAAGGGCTTTTAATACTAATCTTTAATTCTTTTCCTATAGTAACCTTTCAGAGCACCAATTTGACTTTCGTTTAGTCCATCAAGATAAGTTTTCAGAACAATAAAGCGATATAGGATCTCAGCTGAAATTCTTCTGGCCTTGGGAGTGTTGATGTAAAGTAAGAGAAGGGTTAACCCAAATTCAGTAATATCAACTTTTCGAGCTTTCCTTTTATACCCTTGTGCACCACCTAAGTACTTGCTTTCTATAAGGTTTTGGTTCAACTCAAATTTGAGTTCATCGAATAGTTCTTCTTTGCATTTGTCTATTGCCCTAAGAATGTTGTGATGTTTCATGTCAAAGTGCTCAGCTATTTTTAGAGAATCAGTGACAGCTCCAAACGGCATATCTCTAACCCAAACATCTCCCATAATATGTTCATTCACTAAATCTTTAAGTCTTGGTGGATTCTTTTCAAAGGGCTTATTAATTCTAAAATTGCTCATAAATTCTCCTTACTATAATTTGTGTGCAAGGCTGTATAAAAGTTAAGGAATTTAAAATGATTGAAAATGTTGGTGTTCAGGAATTACTTGTGAACTTTTTGGCATGCTCAGTGAAAGGTTTTGAATTAAAGTGAGATTAGTAGTGCTGAAAATAAAAAAGCCCTCTCGATTAAAAGAAGGCTTTTTAAAACTGGTGGAGGTTGTAACAAGCTAGTTGAACGAGGTCTTACTACGAATCAAATGTTTGATGTTGTTTGGGCCATACCTAGAGTTGATAGGAAAAAGGTTCTTTTACTCAGCTCTCAGGGCATGTCCAGAAATGCCATTGCCAA
>JABJPQ010000445.1 GCA_018663815.1 Halobacteriovoraceae bacterium
AAGGTTTAATGAAAAAGTTTGATAGCGTTTTTCTACGAAAAAGTTTAAACCAACATCATTACTATTATCAAAATCCTCAGTAAAATGTGAATAATCCCCCATAAAATCAAGATCTTTAACTCCAACAACTCTTAAGTGTTGTGAAAAATCATTTGAAAGTTGCATATGATTTTCAAATTCAAAAAAATGCCGAAAATAATTTTTATCCGAAAGAGAATCATTTAATTCATTAGGGTAATAAATCTTATCTAATACTGACTTATTAGAAAACTCGACCCAATCATTTTCACCAAAGCGTTGTCTGTATTCAAAATTGGCTCCATAACCTCTCTCCGACAAAAACGTAGGTGTTAAGGTTAAATCTTTTGAATCATTTATGGCCCAATAGTAAGGCTGCTCATACACAATACCTTCGTTGTTACGGGTTGCAAGAACAGGAAAAAGAAAGCCTGATTCTCGCTTATTTTTAATCGGCAAAGCAATATAAGGCAAATAAAGAACATCAACTCCTTTCACCTTCATTAATGCGTGATGTATTTGTACGTACTGATCCAGCTCTACAATAAGTTTTTTTCCAAAGACCTGCCAAGACTCAGTACAGTCTTTGCAAGTTGTAAATTCGGCATCAATTGCGTGATATATTTTTTCTGACTTCTTAACTAAGTGAGCAGTAACAATACTAAACTCAGGTGTAATCATACGTGCATTTAACATTTCCAAAGAGTCCGTTACCATATTATACGTAATCTGAGCTCCATAGATGGTCATATTTTGTCCAATAAATCTAACACTCCCTTCGATAATAATCTGCCCTGTTTTAGTATTAAAAGAAGCTTTCTCACCGTAAAGAGTATCTTTTCCAGAAGTAATGACAACATTTCCAACCGCTTCAAAATAAGTTCCACTCTCTCTACGATAGGCTTTCTCAGAGTAAATACTAATGGAGTCACTTAGGCGGAGTTGTAAGGTATTAGAGGCGTGTAAATTTTGAGGTTTGCATAAAATGGCCAAGAAAATAATTTGAGCCAGTAACCAAAACTTTGGAACCATCTTTAAAAGAAAAATTTTGTAAAAATTTTTTATCATCTGTAATTTCTAATCCAAAATCATTCGTAATCTCTTCCAACGTAGAGCTTTTCAGTGCCTTATAATGATCAAATCTATAAAACAGCATTGGTGTTTTATTATATTCATTTAACAAAATTTTAGTCATCACTCTTAAATCAATAATTGATCGCTCACTAAAAGAGATGAGAATATAATCATAATTATACTTTGCATCTTTTAAGAAATGAACTAATTTTCTCAATCCATCAATATTATGTGAAGAAAATAATTCAAACAACACACCGCGACTTTTCAATAATGCCCGCCTGCAACTATTCACTTCACTCGTTTGGATAGCAATATTTTTTCCCGTAATATCAGACATCAACCGCATGGCCAGAGTTCGATTTCTTTGGGAAAAACTATTATGGGTCGATAGGATTTTTTGTTCAAAAAGATCTATCCACTTAACTTCTTGTTTTTCACATTCGTTAGAAACCATTTGTTTAACGTATCGTAGCTCTAGCGCAGTATAAAGGAGCTTCTTTTTTCTTAGAACACCTAATTTTTCATACAATATACTTTTGTATGTGTTCCCCAGTAACTCTTGATGATCCCGGGACAAAGATGTAAGTACAAAGTAGTCCCCATCTAAAGTATTAACAGCATCGAGCTTACCACCTAAACCGACTTCAAGAATAAGCGTATCAAGATTTCTTTTTTTGGCTAAAATTAAAAAAGTAACGAAGAGAAATTCAAAATAGCTTAATTGAACACTCTCACGAATAAGAATATCCTCTAACTGACAAAAGCACTCAACAAGCTCAAAATCTGAAACCATCTCTCCGCAAAAAACAAAGCGCTCATTTACTTGTACTAAATGAGGGGAAGTCCAAAGGCCATAACTTATATTATGTTGACCTGCAATCTGTGCAATACAACGAGAAGTTTCACCTTTGCCATTTGTTCCTGCGACAATAATGACAGATTTTGCAATCTTATTTAATGATAATTGATGAATAAATTTTTTAAGGTGTTCAAATTGCCCTGAAAAAAACTCTCCCTCATAATACTGAGAAAGCCAAAGATCAGGAGTCATTTTATAAACATATTAACAAAAAATGAAAGTTCTTTTTTTAATTCTTTACGATGAACAATTCTATCGACAAAACCATGTTCTAATAAAAATTCTGCTCGTTGAAAACCTTCAGGTAAAGTTTGACGAATAGACTGCTCAATAACTCGAGGACCTGCAAA
>JABJPQ010000067.1 GCA_018663815.1 Halobacteriovoraceae bacterium
AGGATTGCCAAGATTATATGAAATGTAAAACTTTAAACTTGATTGAACCGCCTTGGTACGGACCCGTATGCCAGGTGGTGTGGGAGGGAAAGCCTGTGAGGGCTACCCTATCCCTATTCTTGAATGATTTGATTAGTGTTTGGTTTCTTGTTTTGTTCTTGATTGAGACTTTGAGTTTTTTGCTGTAAATCCTGGTTAACCTTCAGAGGGTCTAGCTTGGTTCTATCTTGGACACTACATAGTGAAGATGGTTCACTAAAACCTAGAGGATAAAATAATAAAATGAGAGGATTATCTTTAAAAGCGAGTTCAAGTTCGATATCAACAGTTGTGACATCACCAACTACACATTCATTAGTTAAGGATAATGTAGGTAGTCGAGAAAATTGTGGATTTTCATAATTTGTTTCAAACCCAGGTCTGTCACAATAGTATAGAGTAAAAGTATTTTTACCTTGTTTCTTTTCAAAACTGATAATATCTCCCTCAATTGTTTGACCAATATATATTTGGTTAATTGCTAGATCTACAGGGAGGTCTAGGGCAATCGTTTCTTCCTCACGTGTTGTATGAGTTCTTAATTTTAGCTTTGAGTTTTGATAATAATAATCTTTGCATTGTACTTCTTTTAGCACAGTATCTATTTTTTGTTGATTACTAAGCCCAAAGTTCAAAATATTTTGTTGTGGGGTAAAAACACCTCCCAAAGGCATAATATGAAATTGTGCCGATGCAAATATTTCTGAAATACTAAAAATCATAAAAAACATTAATGCTAGAAATTTCATTTTCTCTCCTTATATAAATAATACTCTATAGAAAGCAAGAGAGATGCCAAAGTAAAGAATGTTATTTCAGTAAGTTATCTTTTATGTTTGCTTAATCGTTGGTCGGTATGATTAAGCAATTTACATGACCGGAACGTGCTCAAACTCTTCAATACCAAAAATTTCTAAATTAAAAAAATCAGAGATCATAATTCCATTAAGATGATCATACTCATGTTGAAAAACAATGGCGCGAAATCCGCTCGCTGTTTCAGCTTTAAATACACCCTTACGATTGTAATAATTAATATTAACTTCTTTATAACGGTTTACTTTAAATTTTTTGCCAGGAATAGATAAGCATCCCTCAGTTGAGCTTTTTTTACCCAGCATTTCATTGTATTCAATCGTTGGATTTATAATTGTTTCAGCTTTTTTAAACAAACCAGGCTTGATAATAAAAAGTCGTTTACTGATATTGACCTGTGGAGCAGCGATTCCAACGCCTCCTGCTTTTTTCATTGTTTTAATCAGCTCATCAATAAAGTTTTGGAGTTTAGGGGTAAGAATTTCCTGATGATCTACTTCTTGAGCCACCATGGTTAAAGTAGGGTGGCCAATGGTGATAACCTTGAGAGGTGTACTGCTGAAGTAGTGTTTGGTGTGTGCGAAAAGATTAAAGCTTAAGCATAAACCAATAAAGATGATTTTTTTCATTATGGGAGCTCCTGTTCAAAAATTTTAACTTTAAAACCCGTAAAATTCAATTTAAAGGCATATAAAATATTCAGCAATACTTTCAAAGATGTTTATTGGCTTTTAAATAGTTTATATCATAGCGTCAGGGGAGTCTTTTTATGAAAAGCATCTGTTTCATTGTGTTTGGACTATACTTTAGCTACACCCATGCTTGTAGCAAGTTTTTTAATGAGAATTTAAAAATTGAAGAACATGATTTTGGTGATTTTATCCAGCAGGTTGAATCTACGACAAACTCAACTATTGTTAAAATCAGCCAATTAGATATTGCATTGGACCAAATGTATAAGTATTTATCTCTTGAAGGAAAGTTTAGATATCAAACCCTTTCATTTGGAAATACACTGAAGGGGATTTATCAAGAGCTTGGTATCCCTGTTTTTAATTGTGATTATATGGATATATTTTATGAAAACTCGGAAAATTTAGCTGTTTTCAAATTAAGCTTTATTGATGAGGAATCTAGGTTGTGTGAGCAGATAGTTTCTTTAAATAAAAGAGCAGAGGCTAATGTCTTTGATCTACTTGAACAACATTCGCCGGCTAAATCCTTTTATTTAAAACATGGCCATAAAATCTGCACTAAGTAGTCGTTTGGCTAATGTTTTGAATATATTGCTTAAAAAGAAACTCAAGGTTGTCTAGGATGCTTTCTCTTAGAAGAATCTCGTCGACTAAGAGGCTTTTTTTTAGAAGGTTAATATCATATTGATTAAAATATAAAGATGAAATAGGAGCATAACTAATATGCCACTTTTCAAGGGCAACTCCACCTAAATCTTGAGCATAGGGGCGATAAAAGCCACCTAGCTGGTTTAGCGATATTTTCTCGTCGATCCAGCAATGCAGTTTTTCAAACACACCACCTTTAATACACTCATTATGGGTGAGCTTTACATCGCTTTTTTTGCATTCATTTGCATCATAGATATCAATATCTGTCCCCCAATGATGCCTACTGGCTCCAGGAAGTGCGCTAAAGCGCATGATCTTTTGAATGATCTCTTTTGGTTGAAGAACAGTTATATCTATCGGGTGTTCATTATCATCAAAGATTTCTCGCTTACCACTGACTTTCATATTCCAAATGTGTTTTTGTCGCTCATAACTTCTAAAAGAGCTAATGATTTGTAAGTCCGCATTAATTTCTTTTTTTGCAAGTTCTTGTAAAGCTTGAAAAGGAGAGATGATATCTTTGTGAAGTTTAAAATCGTTTGTTTTATAAAGATGAAGCTCACACCGTCCGGTTAAGAGTTCATAATTACCTTTCATTAATTTCTGATTTATTTGCTTCATCTGCTTGTGAAATACCTTCATCATCAAAAAGTCGTCTTAAGCCACTTCTATGATATCTATTGGTGATAATCTTAAATATATTATTGGTTGAGTTATCATTGATGTCATTAAAATTATAATTTTTTTTCATAACTTCACTCAGGCTTTCGA
>JABJPQ010000663.1 GCA_018663815.1 Halobacteriovoraceae bacterium
GGAAAGTTCCAAATACTATCAAGTGACTTTTGTTTAACTGTTTCTTTAGCTTCCTTATTTGATTCCAGAAAATTATAGGCTTCCTTATAAAGTAGTAATCTGGCCATCGCAAACTTTACACCCGATTCAGCAGTTAACCTCGCTTTGTAACGATCCTCGATATTATAAACTTTAAGTTTGTTAATTGTCCCGTCGTAAGTAAAATTGATCATTATCGGGCTAATAATAATCACAGCAGTAATGACCATTAATATAGCAATACTTCCCTTTTGATTATTAATGACGTCGACTTTTTTCACTCTAGATTTCCCTCTTCAGCTTCTTTTTTCTTTTTTGTATTCTCATTTAAGTATTTATACATGTTTTCAGGTTTAAACTCAGGAAATAGTGGTCTTAGAACGCGAACTGAGATTTTTGGCAGATTATCCATATCATAATATTCAATTGTCACGCGTAAGGCATAAATGATGTGATGGCCATCTTTAATGGTATCAATATTTTCGGTCCATTTAAAAGTCTCTGGATTCCAAAACTCGAACTTAAGTTTGGTAACTTTTCTTAGTAGAACTTGTTCTTTAACTTTACTCCAGTCAATTTCATTTTTATCAAAAACATTTTCGGTATAGTATTTTCTTACCAGAATCATTGTGTTTTTAGGCTTTTCTCTTTCATCAATACTCGGTTCTTCTGCCGGCTTTTTATCGTCGCTCGCTAGGGAGTAACTCACCCACGCAAAGTGTGATTGCTTCATGTCTTCAAATTTTCGTCGATTACTGCTGGTAAAAAAAATAAAAGATGTTTTCTCTGGTGTTTGAAAAACTGGGATGGGAAGTCCATCGAAACTTAGTTTTGAAAAGCGAACATTTGATTGATACTCAGTAATCAGTTGATTGTAAATTTGCCCTTCTTCTTCACTCATTTCTTCAGGGTTCATGGGATGACTAAAGTAGAGTGGGGAGTAGATCTGTGAAAAATCCCATTCCAGCCTTGAAACGGCAGTTTCAATCTGTAAAAGTTCTTTATCTTCTCTTGTTACACGAACGGATGTATCTTGAGCGTTTTGGGTAAAAGCAATAATACCCAACATTAAGAGGGATAAAACAGTGATAGCAATAAGAATTTCTATTAAAGTAAAACCATTTTCATTGTAAATGTTTTTTCCATTTGTCTTATTCATCAAAAGCTAAAGTTTGTATCAATTTTTGCATTACTTTTATTAATCCAAGAATTGAGTTCATATGAATAATCAGTGTCGGTATTGGTAACAGTTACTTTTACCTGCCAAATCATTTCTTCAATATTTTTTTGTAATTTTTTAAAGATAAGGTTTTGAATGGCATCAGTGGCTGAGGATTCCTCATCTTCTGATTTGCCCATGATCTGTTGTAATTCAGGCAGTTTTAGTTTTGTTATCTCAACTTTATACTTATAGGCTTCATAACCTTCAAGTTCAAATTTTCCGGTGTCAGGGTCATTTTCAGTCGCATTCGTAAATTCTTTTTTACCAATAAGAACTTCACTCATTTTCATTTCTGCAAGGTTATGAAGGTCGAGATCTTTAGCCATTTGCATGGAAGAGGAAACATTATAACTAAGCTCTCCCAGCATGGCCGTGGCAAAAAAGGAAAAAATGGCGAGTGCTATCATGACCTCAATTAATGAGAAGCCTTTTTGCATTGCGATTCCTACTCTTTTAGCCATTTTTCAAATACTTCCTTCGTTTTATTCTCCAGTGTATATTCTAAGTTTGCAAGTTCTGATTCGGTTAAAAGAATAAATTCATCATAGGTTTTTTCTTCAAAAGGTGAGACTTTTAATGTTGCAATCTCAGTACTCGAATTAAAAATAATAAGGGAGCTATCTCGCTCTCCTGTTGGATAGAAATAAATACTTACAGAGCCTTCAGTCATCAGTTTTGGGTAATAAGTGGTACCAAGTCCATAAATATAAATTTCATCAGGTAAAGGCTCATTTGAGTCAGAAAACTCTTCAACTTTAGCAAATTTACCATCAAGCTTTTTATATTTTTCTATTTGACGTTCTCGCTCTTTAAGGGAGAGTTTTGTCGTATCTTGTGCTAGGGGAAGGATTAGCCCAGAACCCTCGCCGTATTCTACAGAGTATTCCATGGGATCTTTTTCAAGCTCAAACTTAATTCTTACAATTGAGTTTCTTAAAATTGATTCATTTGCAGCAAAAGCGATA
>JABJPQ010000681.1 GCA_018663815.1 Halobacteriovoraceae bacterium
TTCTCACACAACAGAGATGGCTTATATCCGCTTTGGAGAAACAACTAATCAAAAAAACTCTAAGGGCCATCCTGATGATCACGAACACCTTGGCTCTTTTATCATTAAAAATACTGATTATGAAAACGGCATCACTTTTATTTTAAAGAATTATGGGATTGATCCTCAAACAATCTCAGACTTAATTAAAGGTGTTTCACCAGATCTTTTAGCAAATCAAATACTCCATTCAGAGGTTGATTGTGATCGTATGGACTACCTTTTAAGAGATGCCCACTATACAGGTCTAAAATATGGGACCTACGATCGTGATTATCTGTTACACCACTTTTGTACCGTAAATGTAGCTAATGAAGAAATCCTTGCGATTAAGCATAATGCTCTTCATTGTGTTGAGGATTTTCTAAATGCGAGGTTTGCATGGTACTCACAAGTTGTTCGATCTGCCAGAGGGGCGAAGTACGATGCTTTAGCTGAAGAAGTGACATTCTATTTATTAGAAAAAAATCAAATTTTTTCATACTCAGATTTACTTGAGATGGTAAAAAACAATTCTTATATGTTTTACTCATTTAATGACCAGTACTTTATTACTTTAATTCACAGATTAAACTACGAAGGATTTTTCGATAAAGAAGATCGTATTAAAGAAATAGTTGAATGTCTTCTATTTGAGAAGTCTCCCCGAACAATTCGATGTGAAGAATTTAAACAGAGAATTTTAAATCAGGATGAAATGGATAAAAATGAAAAATTTTATAAAAAAGCGATAGAGAAGGCTCAAACCATTCAAACTTTTCTTGAAAAGGAAGGCAGTGCCAAGGATTGGATTGTGGTTGATATCCCCAAAAAGAATATTGTTTTCACAAAGTCCAAGAAAAAAATTATAAAAGAAAATGAAAGTCCCAATGTCTTGCTGGAACGCGATCCAACTAAAATTTTAACGGATACGGGGGAAGTACGGCTATTAGTGGATGTTGAGAATTCAATTATTGCACAAATCCAAAGTGCTTATAATTTTGTTCCTAATGTATTTTGTTCCGAATCAGCTTACCAATTACTTAAGGCACATAAGATGACTGAGTAGGGTGATCTGGTATTCATGTAAGAAATATACTGTTAAGCAGTCTCTTTACTTTATAGCTGATAATGCGCTAAAATAGTATTGCAGATGGATCTGCCCATATTACGTATGGTTATGACAACGGAAGGTCTGATGAAAGAAGTTTTTCTAACAAATAAACGAACCCCTCATAGAATTAAGGATCAGTTTGTTTTTTATCTTGATGATATTAGTGTCACTTTTGGTCGACAGAAAGCTCTTAGTAATATCACTCTAACTGTAAATCCAGGTGAAATTATTTTTGTAACTGGTAAATCAGGAGCAGGTAAAACAACACTTTTAAATGTTTTAGCAGGTGATCAAAGGGTTGATTCTGGGCGCGTGCTAGGAACTCAAGACGATCAAAGGTTTGTGGCGCAAGTTTTTCAAGATTTGAGGCTGTTTCCGGATCAAAGCTGTGAGGATAATATTTGGTATGCTTACGACTCAAAACTTTATAAAAATAAAAATGAATTTTATCTCGATATGATGGAGCTAGTTAAAGTCCTAGGCATAAAAGACAGACTTAATCTAAAGGTTTCAAGTGCGAATGGTGGGCTTAAGCAAAAAGTGGCCATGGTACGAGCGTTAATGTCACGTCCAAATGTTTTACTTGCAGATGAGCCTACGGCATCACTTGATAAGGAAAGTTCGATTAAGTTATTTGATGTATTAAATTTTTATAATACTAAGAGAAAGCTTACCGTTATTTGGGCTTCCCATAACAGAGAACTTGTTAAACAATTCCCAGGTAAAATCATGCATTTAGAGAATGGAAAATTAGTGTATTCGGGGCATGCATGTTTTATTTAAAAGAATTTAGTAAAATTTTAAGATCAAATTTGTTACTTGGATTCATTTTTGTTTTATCCGTTACGACCATGCTCAGTATTGCCCATAACAACCAGCAATTTAAAAAATACTTTTCCCTTTATTCGAAGTCCACATCGCTCCCATATTTTAATGCCCTGGTAACAAATAAGATACAATTAGATAGTATTGTTCGCAGAATGAAAAAATTACCAGGTGTTGTTTCAGTTTCTAACTCACAGGGGATAGATGTTCAAAATGAAGTCAATAGATTGAAAAAAACATTTGGCGCACAGATTGTTGACAGTATTTCATCATCTCAGTACCAAAAGATTAAAATACAATTAGATCTTGGGCTGCGGGAAAAGAGTTATTTATTAATTAAAGAATATTTAATTCGTTTAACGGGGAAAAATGATGTCACTGTAGGTTCTATAAGAACACCTAAAGAGCTAAGCAAAAATCAAAATACTTTTTTGCAACAATTCTTAACAAAAATTGATATCTATGCTTTTGTTCTTGCGATGAGTTTTTGGTTTATGAGTTCTTTTTTACTACTCAAGCCTATTAATAAAACGTCATACATTATTGATAAATTTCAAAGGCGGACAAAGACGAATGTAAAGGTCTACTTAGCTGGGATTTCTGTACTGGCTTTAACTGTCCTTGGAGTCAACTTTCTTATTACGATGAAAGTTGAGTTTCTCAGTCTTGGAGTATTCTTGGGTATGGTTCTTTTTGTTGTCTTAATCACTTTAAAAAATCAAAATAATAAATTAAATTATGAACGATTGTAAATGTTTTTTATTCACATTAATCCTTGTTAGTAATATTTCATTTGCTACGAGCCGAAGTATTAATACGCTAAAAGACAAGATCTCTAATCAGTCGGGAAAAATATCTAAGTTAGCTGCTGAGATTCGAGATATTGATTTCAAGATAAGTGCATCAAACACTGACTACCTTGTTAGAATGAAAGAAATTGAAGGGGTGGAATTTAAAATTACTGAAGCAAAGAAAGATTTACTTAATAGTGCAAATCTTATTTCCAAAGAATATAAAGTAACTAAAAAATTATTTGATAATTACTTGCTAGAATCATCCGATCTAACATCTGATGAAAGCCTTTTTTTAAAGAGCACATATATTAAATTATTAAAAAATAAACTCACCCGCTTACAAGAATCGCAAAAAAGCTCAAGTCAGTTATTAGTTATGATGAATGAATTGGATAAAACTCTCGCGGTAAAGAAAAGAGATGAAGAGGTCGTTTATACACTCATTATGGACCTTGAAAAGAAAAAGAAAGAGGTTGGAGAGAGTTATATTTCTCTTATGGAGTTTAAAAATCGGAATCAAGAAAAATTAGATAAAATAATCGCAAAGAAAAGAGCTTACAAAAAAGTTAAGCGCAAAAAAACAAATATTAAATTTCAACTGGAGTTACCTCTTCGCTCTTTCACGAGTATTCATCCGAGTAGAGAGGGAGTTACTTTTAAATACAAAGAAACAACACCGATAAGGGCACCTGGTAGCGGGAAAGTTGTGTACTCTGGAGAGCTTGCTAGTTATGGTAAAGTCCTCATTATAGATCATGGGAAAGATATTCGAAGTGTTCTTTTGGGAGACATTGTTTCTAAGGTAGACAAGAATCAAATTGTGG
This sequence comes from Halobacteriovoraceae bacterium, assembly GCA_018663815.1. Taxonomy (GTDB): domain Bacteria; phylum Bdellovibrionota; class Bacteriovoracia; order Bacteriovoracales; family Bacteriovoracaceae. The sequence goes on from JABJPQ010000681.1 coordinate 3,576, forward strand.
CTAAAAATCAAATTATTGGTTATACGATTGCAGATATAGGGATGATTAAATCGTTATATTATGAGATTAGAAAAAAGAACATAGCCCAAAATACAAAACAGTGGTTAGTTCAAAATACGAAAAATAATAAAATTAAGATTTAAAAAGGATATCATATTATGCGCAAACTTTTGGTTACAATTGTATTCATTTCTTTTTGTTATAATGTTTTTGCAGTTTCAAAATCAAGATATGAAGAGTTAGAACTCTTTAACAAAGTTCTCTACCTCGTGGAAAGTCAGTACTATAGAAAGGTTGATACAACGAAGCTTGTAGAGGGAGCTATAAAAGGAATGATGGAGACGTTAGACCCTCATTCAGCCTTCCTCAATAAAGAATTTTATAAAAAAATGCAAAATGATACAAATGGAGAGTTTGGTGGTGTTGGTATTGAGGTTACTCAAAAAGATGGAATTGTTTTTGTTGTGACGCCAATTGATGATACCCCAGCATATAAAGCAGGTGTGAAGTCGAAAGATAAAATTATTGAAATTAATCACGAATCTATTCTTGGGTATAATCTTGATAAAGTTATCGATAAGATGAAAGGTAAGGAAGGAACTTCCATTGAACTCGGCATCGTAAGAGAAGGGGTTAAAGGTGTTACGCAATACAAACTTAAACGTGAAAAAATCAGAGTAAGCTCTGTAAAATCATTTTTAGTTAAGGAAAACTATGCATTTGTTCGCCTTACTCAGTTTCAAAGACGCTCATCAAAAGAGATTGCCAAGGCCTTAAACAAATTGAAAAAGAAAGCCAAGAAGAAAGGTGGTGTAAAAGGTATTATTCTGGATCTAAGATCAAATCCTGGTGGTCTCTTAGACGAAGCAGTTAAAGTTTCTTCGTTGTTTTTAAAAGAGGGAATTGTTGTCTCGACAGAGTCAAGAGATGCCAGTAATAAGAATATCCACTACGTCATTAAATCCATGAAAAAA
>JABJPQ010000140.1 GCA_018663815.1 Halobacteriovoraceae bacterium
CAGAGAAATTGATCAAACCTGTGGACCCAGTGGTTATTATGTTGATTTTGGTTATAAATTTTGCTCAAAATTCATGTTTGCCAAAAGACATTGGCTAGACTTTAGCCCCAAAGCTTATACTTGGCTTACCAACGTAGGTCTTTGTTTACAGAAACAACTCCATCAAGAACGCTGTGAAAGCTTAGCTGCTGATAAAGAAAGCCTGTCTTGCAAAGCTGTGGAAAGTTACGCTATGAAATCTCACCCTGAGTGCTATTTAATGCCAGATATTAATCGACCTCATATCAGTATTTGCAATCTTGCACCTACCGATTATCTAGTATTAACCAAAGTCATTAAAAAAACATTTTTAAAAAAGAGCATTTGGAGTCAAATGAGACTCACCATTAAAGGTTGTGGGGCCAGAATCTTTAAATACCTTAACTAGTAATTGCTAGTAATTTTTCAATATCACCAACTATACTTTCAGGAAGATCCTTAGGCGAATATCGCTTAATGACAACTCCATTACGATCAACCAAAAATTTTGTGAAACTCCACTTGATTGCTTGCGATCCAAACAAACCTGGCGCTTCTTTTTTAAGATAAGCATATAATGGATGGGTACTTTTACCATTCACATCTATTTTTTGAAAAACAGAAAATTTTATTCCAAACTGCAATTGGCAAAACTCTTGAATTTCAGAGTCAGTACCTGGTTCTTGCTGGCCAAATTGATTACATGGAAAGCCTAGCACCTCTAAGCCTTTATCTTTAAAATCCTCATACAGTTTTTCAAGCCCTTTATACTGTCCTGTTAAACCACACTGAGATGCTGTATTTACAATAAGTAAAACCTTTCCTCGATATTCAGACATTGAAACATCAGCTTTCTCGACATTTTTAAAACTATAATCATAAATATCCACAAAAATTCCTTACTGTTGCTTAGATGGTTTTGGTTATTCCATGTGCCTACTGGAATATACGCATCTTACTTGGCTTTTTTAAACACCCAATATAATCCTAAGAACACCATTAAAAAACTCAAAACTTGTCCCATATTAAGCATCATTCCTTGCTCAAATGCGACCTGGTTTTCTTTGAAAAACTCAACAAAAAATCTCCAGCTCATACCTGCAATTAGAATCAATCCAATAAATCGTCCTTTTGGCCAGACCTCATGAAACCTATTATATAAATAGTAGACAACCAAAGAAATAACTATAAAACCAAAAGCTTCATACAATTGTGTTGGGTGTCGCGGGATATTATCTACCCGCTTAAAAACAAATGCCCAAGGTAAATCGCTGGGGGTCCCCAAAATTTCCGAGTTCATCAAATTTCCTAAACGAATATAAGCTCCCGTTATCAATGATGGTGCAGCAACAACATCTAACAACCAAACATAATCGATTTTCTTCGTGTTCTTGCGATTAAAGAGTAACATCCCTATCATGACCCCTAAAAAACCTCCGTGCGACGCAAGACCACCTTGCCAAACCTTCAATATTAAAATGGGGTTACTTAGATAATAGGCCGGTTCATAAAAAAGACAATGTCCGAGCCTGGCTCCAATAATACAGCCAAGTAACATATGGGTAAAGAGAGATGAGACTTCAGGCTTAGTGAAGCCCTTTTTAAGCATATATTTTGAGACGTATTTTTCTCCCAAAAAGAAGCCCAATACAAAACTCAAACCATAATATCGAGGTGCTAAATCAAAACCAAGAATATTAATACTGAAAATCTCTGGGTTAACATTCCAAACGATCATTTTATTCCCTTTCAAATCTACATGTCTGAGTATAATAGTTCACTTTGCTCAGCTTTTATATTACGATGCTAACGTTTTGAATTTAAAAAGTATAGTTAGAGGTTTCTTATGTTGAGTACAAATAGTGTTAGTTTAGGATTTGGTGGTAGAAAGTTATTTGATGATGTCTCAGTCAAATTCACACCTGGTAATTGTTATGGTCTTATCGGGGCCAATGGTGCAGGAAAATCGACTTTTGTAAAAATTTTAGCAGGTGATCTAGAACCTAACTCAGGCCATGTTGAACTAACCTCAGGAGAGAGACTTTCTGTTTTAAAGCAAAACCATTTTGAATTTGATGAGTTCCCTGTGTTAGAAACTGTTCTCATGGGTAATGATATTCTTTATAAAATCATGAAAGAAAAAGATGCTATCTACGCCAAAGAAGAATTTACAGACGAAGACGGAATCAAATCCGCTGAACTAGAAGCTGAGTTTGCAGAGATGAATGGTTGGGAAGCTGAATCAGACGCTGCTGTTATGTTATCTGGGCTTGGAATTGAGGATGCTAAACATCAAACATTAATGAAAGACTTAAAGGCTACAGATAAGGTTAAAGTGTTATTAGGACAAGCTTTATTTGGGAAGCCGCATGTTCTTTTACTAGATGAGCCTACTAACCATCTTGATATTAAGGCCATTCAATGGTTAGAAAATTTTCTCCTACGTTTTGAAAATACCGTTATAGTTGTCTCTCATGATAGGCACTTTTTAAATAAAGTTTGTACTCATATTGCTGATCTAGATTTTCAAAAGATTACTATCTATGCTGGAAATTATGATTTTTGGAGAAAATCCAGTGAACTTGCACAGAGACTTCGTAATGATCAAAAGAAAAAATCCGAAGATAAGGCTAAAGAACTTAAAGCTTTTATCCAAAGGTTTAGTGCTAATGCTTCAAAATC
>JABJPQ010000664.1 GCA_018663815.1 Halobacteriovoraceae bacterium
ATTTCAAAGGTTTATATTAAAATAAAATCTCAGGTTCCAACTTTCCTAACATAGGGGGGTGTGCACCATGTGAATCCCTAGGAAAACTAGGAATATCACTTCCTTCAGTCCAATGAAGTCCAACCATTACTCCTTCGCAATCCATACTCGTCCAATGCTCTGATTCATAACCTATTTTCATATTTAATACATCAGAGTAAAACTTAACTGCTCTCTTCATATCTTTAACATTATAATAAATGTCATGAATGCCTTTAATCATTGTTTCTCCTTATTTATATTTAACTTATTTAAAACAAAATCAGCCCTCATTTCGACGTCTAACTGTGGAACTTCAATTAACTCATAACCAAGCTTTATATAGTATTTTTTTAGAGTATCGTGAAAAGGAAGAATATCTTCAAAACTCATTTTTCTTTCTTTATCGTTACAATATATATTTTTCCAAGGTGAAGTTATAAACACCTTATTATTATATCTGTACTCTTGACTAGCCTTAAGGTCAGTATTTATATCGAGGTCAAAAAGAACTGAGTAAGCAATAACATCTGGTATCCCTCGATCAAAAAAAGTTAATTTTTTAGTATTAAAAGTTAAAAATTTGTTAATAGACCTAGAAAGGATCAAATCTCGAAACAACCTGTTATTAACTTCAGAGACACCTTTGCCTCCAACTTTTCTTTGCTCATATAAAATTTCCCTAGCAGGTTCACCAATGTAATCAAACCCTTTTGATTTTAAACTATTTAGTAATGTGGTTTTTCCTGTACCTGGAGCACCTGTAATAATAATTTTATTTTCATTCATATTTATTCTTTCTCACAATTTCATTTCCAGCGATAACTTGTCCTGACTTGGCCTCACGGAATACTCCATTAATAACTCCTTACATCTGAGATAATTCCAATACAACTTCTATATTAAGTCGTTCAAAGATGTTGTGATTGTCGGTTTTGTTCTTTTTAATCCTATATCCTCTGCCGTCATTGAAAAATAAACTAGGTCTATCCACTCTTTGCCGTTGAAAAAGTATTTTTCCCTAATCCCTTCTTTTCTCATTTTGAGTTTTTCACACAATCTAATTGATGCTTTGTTGTGACTTTCTATTCCAGCCTCAACTCGATGAATTTTCAATTTCTTAAAAGCTAATTCGATTCCACCATGAACAGCCTCAGTACCATATCCCTGGCCCCAATATTGGTTATGTAACTCATAACCCATATTTGCAAACTGATATGAAAGTCTAGAAATCACGCAAAAGTTAACCAAGCCCATATATTTTTTCGACTTTTTATCAAATATGCCAAACGTATATAGCAAATCTTTTTGACGGGCCTTTTTATTCCCTGAAATCCATTTCTTCAAAAATTGCTTAGTTAATGTTTTCTCAGCAGGAGGTCCCTTATCAAATTCATTTTGTTTTGGCAGTCGCTCCAGACTACTCTCTCTCCATAATGAGTAATCACTAATTTCAACAGGTCTTAAAATGAGTCTTTCTGTTCTCTTTATCAATTTACTATCTTCAATGATACCTTTCACATGTCCCTCAATATTTCAGTTGGTAACCAACCTTCTTCGCCATTGACCTTCTTGCACCAAGCCCAGCCGAAATCTTCAAAGACAAGTTCAACTTTATCATTCTCATTTACTGATATTTCTTGAGCAGTATAATTCTTAACAATCTCAGCTTTATCGTCATGTTCTCTTTTAAAATAAGTTTCAGAAATCCAGCCTTCATTACCAGTTGAGTCCTTACACCAATTCCATCCCTTCCATTTTTCAGGGATATCTTTTTTAAATAATTGGATTTTTTCTCCAACTTTTAGATTCAATGGATTTGGATAACATATTTCATATTTTTCAGTTACTTTCATACTTTAGCCTTTTTATTAACACTTCCGATTATTTCTAAATTTTTTATATCAAAGTTGTATTGCTTCAATATATTTAAAATAAAGTTTGTTTTCCCATCCACATAAGAATCAATATCATCAGGATACTTTGCTGCTAGCTGTTTTTTTAGCTGAGAGTATTGATCTATATCTACAGGACTCACCATTAAGTGATTTCTTAAAGCCAAATGATTTTCTAGTGCAGCAGTGCCTTCCAAGCAAACATAAAGATTATGCTTAAACTTTGGATTAACACACCGAAATGCTTCTCGGTTTTCTACTCCCAAATCACCTCTGTGCTCATACCCTTTTGATTCCAAAACCCTAATTACGTCTTTTAACTTGTCTCTGCTATCAATAATAATATCTAAGTCAATTATAGGCTTTGCAGCCAAGCCCTCTACTGAAGTACTTCCAACATGCTCAATTGAAACCACTATATCAGATAAAGATAGCCACAACTTATCTTTTAACACTGTAAACCGTTCTTTCCAAATTGGATTATAATCTTCAACAGTAATATACATATTTATCTAACCTCTTTTTATTTTGACACCATAATATGTGCATCCAAACGATGGATAATGGTGAAGTCTTCAAAAGTAATTTCCTTCAATAATTCATCATGCTCACTATCAAATTGTTTAACGGCTTCCTCGGACAACGAGGCTCCAACTCCACGACAAGCTCGGATTCTGCCCTTCCATGTTTCTCTAGTAAAAGGGATTGCCTCATCGTAGTAAAAAAAGCCCTTAAGGTCGAAGTATTGCTCTAGCCCTCCATGTATCGGAGGGATATCGCCCTTATAGCTGTGTGCAGTCCAGCTGGGGTTATGCTTTAAAATAAGTTCCTCTGAAGCTTTAGCCGTTTCATCAAGGAATGGCATCCAAGAGAAATGAGAAGTTACGAAAACACCACCGGGCTTCAATATTCTTTTTAGTATTTTTGAAATTTTGTCTTTGTCAAAATATAGGAAACATTGATTTGCTGTTATTACGTCAAAGGAATTATCTGGAAAATGAATGTCTTCTGCTGCTGATTTAAAAAAGTCTATGTTTAAACCTTCATCGTTAGCTAAAGAGTCTGCCATATTAACTTGCTCATCTGAAATATCTGTTCCAATAACTTCGCAACCCTGTTTTGCAAACTGTCTTGCCAAAACTCCTGTTCCAGTTCCTAAATCTAAAATTTTTTGATTTTCAAGGCCGACATCTAATGACAAAAGTTTCTTGTAAAAGCTTTCTGGTGGTCCTGGCCTGTACTTGGCATAGTCTCTAGACGTTTTTCCCCAGTCAATTTCTCTACCTGGGTCTATAGTGCCAGTTCCTATCATTTTTCACTCCCATTCTGATTTTCATAATTTCTTATTAAAGCTCCCGTCGCCTTACTCATTCCTTGCTTTTCATAATAAGGAATCAGTTCTTCGTCGCAGAGAAGATCAATCATATACAAATGGTTTAGTTCAGTTCTCATTCTAGCAAC
>JABJPQ010000255.1 GCA_018663815.1 Halobacteriovoraceae bacterium
AAAAGCCCAAGTGGACGCACGATAAGGAAGATTATTGTGAAGTAGTCACTTTGTTACGTTACTTGTAAACCTCTGAAGCCATGAATGAATCTCCGTTTGCACATCATCCCAAACTCCACTTAGGGAATGACCTTCTCCCTGATAAATTTTAATCTTAACAATTTTATCTTTCTCTCTCATTACTTTTAGTAAGTTTGTGGACTGAACATGAGATACTCGCCAGTCCTTACTACCGTGAAGTAGTAATAAGGGGGAATTAATCTTATCAACCCAGAAAATTACTGAGCGCTTTCTAAGCTCTTCTTCCCTGTTCTCCAAGTAGTTTGGCACTAACTCTTTATACACCTCCTCCATTTCTAAGCGATTCTCTAGAGCAAGAAACTCATTAGACACTGCGGCTAAGGAAACTGTTGCATTGAAACGAATTCCTCTTTTTAGAACTAAATAATTCATCGTTCCTCCACGAGATGCACCAATCATGAAGTAGTTCTTCTTATCAACAAAACGAAACTCCTTGGAAAGAGATATTAAATTTATAATATCGTCTACCTCTGCTCCTCCAAACTCGTCTCTCCCCTCTCCTCCATAAACACCTCTGTACTGAGACGCAAAAACAATGTAACCCTTGCTTGAGTAATTATCGACAAAACCAAAAGTTGTATAAATAGCTCCAAAATCTCTATTACCACCTCTATTATAAATAATTACAGGATATTTTTTTTCAGGAGAAAAACCTCTTGGCACAGTGATAACACCTTTAACTTTTAAGCCATCACTCATATAAGTAATTTCAAAAGACTGACCCTTGTAAGTTCTGTTGTAAACCTCAAGAGCTTTTAAGTAATCAGCCTCAATATAAAGACCTCTAATCCAACCAGAGGTATCCTCCCAAGACACCATTTCAAAGTTTTTTATGTTAATAATCTTCGCATTTGATCTAAATTCTTTTTTTATCGAGCCAAGGTCTAGTAGTAAAATTAAAACAGCTGGAACACAGACTAGTAAGGTAACCATAGATATTTTATTTTTCATGACATTTAATAGGTACATAACTAAACCAATATTAAAATTAAGTATAAATCGGCTTATCTTCACATATACTCATTATTTTGTAGAGAAAATTGTCAAAATGTTTCTGAACAAAAATCCTCTTAACTCGCGATTTTTATAATAATAACTGCTTCATCTATAAATTTTTTATTTACAATTTTTCTTGATTCTTTCATTTAATTTCTCGTTGAACTTTAAATTGTTTAATCCAATCAAAAAATCAGGCTCGCTTTGATAATTAAATAAATGCTAAATGAATTAATAGAGATTACTTAGAAACATATGCTTGCCACGCAAAAACCAAAAGGCAAGTGTGCTCCCCCTCATCTTTTTGAGCTGAAGCAATTTCTCACAAAGATGGGTATTACAGTTTGAGTGAAATTTACTTTAGGTGCTATAAAGCTCTACTCGTAGATATAAAAAGATAATACATAGAATCGGAGCTCACACTAAGAACTCGATTTACCTGTATAATAACGATATCTAGAGTTTAAATTATGAAGGCTAGAAGTCTCTAGCCGAAGGTTGCAAAGGGAGATTTTTGAGAGCCTCACCATAGATTCCAGCTCAACTTCAACGGTATCCACCTGCTATAAAGAATGGGTATTCGCTGGTAATCGTGTTTTTTTGGAAAAACTATACAAAACTACGACTAGAGTTTTTCTTTAAAAAACAGTTTATGATACAGAAATAGCAAATGAGGAATTAACTTTACAATAATTTTAACTGAATTTTATTCTAGAGCTAAAAAGTGCAATAAGCATGTGCAAATCTTGAACCTTTACCATCAAAATAGTCTCTTTTTACACTTATTACAACATATTCAGGCTTATCTAACTCAGGGTTAACCTTTAACTTAATACTAACTTCTTTTTTTTCAATAAGCTTTGGAGCAAATAGGCTCTCATAAAATAAATGACCTTCTTTGTATTGGGCAAAAAACCTATACTCAGGAAGAAGGCTATCATCCTGATACACTACTTCTCTTAAAGGTCTAAAATTAAAGTCAAGTCCTTGGTACTTGATACGTCCCTTACCCAATGGATAATAGTGATTGCTGTTTGCATCATCAATATAAATTTTAATGTATGTTGAATCAAAATCATTATCGAATATAACAAGCTTACACTTCTTTACTTCTTTACCGTATCTTAAACCAGATGTTGATTTTGCAAAAAACTCTCTTTCAAACCCACCAGCATATAGCGCTGTCGTAACTAAACTTAATAAAGAAACTAGAGCGATCCATTTCATTTTCATGATCCTACCTTATTATTAAAAACTTTTACTGCATTTTTTTTACTAAGACTTCAAGTAATTGTAAAGAGAATAAGCGAACACATACACATGGCTGGAAAACAAACTCACAACTCGCCGCAAAAAGGCTCTTTAGATTATACAATTCTTACAAAAGAGTAAACATCTACTCGTGTTCACGTTAAAACACAACACTTCCCAAATAAACTTAAATTTATTGAAGTAGCATATGCTGCTATAGCTTTTTATTGTTTAATTTTACGAGTAGCCTTTAGTCTTTACAAGACACAGGAAAATTTTCTAAAAATGTTATACAATTTCCACAAAGGAAAACTATTAACTATGACAAAAGATGAATTATATACTTATTTTGTAAATTCCAAAATGTTTGAGCAATGGCATTGGTATTCGTGGCACTTTGAATTTTGGAAAAAAAAAGAAGAACATCCATTTGCCAGTTCTATTGTGGATGCCCTTTTAAATTGTGAATCTAAAATGCCTTCTTTTGCAAAGGGGATGGCTGATGAGATTGCGGCAATATCAGGGCTAGAAAAAAATGAAGATCACTATGAACAGTTACTCCAAAGGTTGTCAGAAATATTAATTATTAACCAGCTTGTATTATCATTTAAAGATGATCCAGTATCATTTGACAGGGAGCCTACGTCTGGTACAAGTAAAAAAAATCCTGAAATAACAATATCAACTAAAGACTATAAAGTTGGAATTGAAGTCAAAGCACCTTCCCTACTCAAACATCAAAAGATAAGAGCGAACAATAAGACTCAAGTTGCCTCAAGGTTTATAGATAAAACAGAGATTGACAAAATAACTAAAGGTGAAGTTACAACTCCAAGAGATAACCCAATAAAAGATTTTTTAATTAGTGCTGATCAGAAGTTTAAATCCTTCAAGGAAAATGAAGTGAATTTCAGAGGACTATTAGTTGTTGTATGGGATGATTTTATATATGAGCCGATATCAGCCTTAACACATCACTCAAGTGGCCTTTTTACAAAGAATAGTTTTGCCAAAGATAAGAATGGGCAACCATTAACTTTTAGTAACGTTGATGCTGTTATAATTGTTCGCCATTTACATCAATTTAATGCGGCTGCCTCAGGGAGTCCTCTAATTGATAATAAAACACATGCTATGGATTATGGCGAAAAAGGTAATTTTCCCCCGAAAGCATTTATAGTAAATCCACATGGATCAGGTATGTCCGAAACAATAATTGAATCACTACAAGCATTTACACCTTGTCCACAAATGGGAGCTGAATATATGCCTAAGGAATTAATATGGTGGATACCTACATAGAGCATTTTCATAGAATTTTTATAAAATTAGTAAAAATACTTTTAAACAACTCTCTGGAGTCATCGATACTTATAAACTTACTCTGAATTGCCCTAACTTGATCAGGGTTTGAATCATAATTCGCATGCCTTGAGGCAAAACCTGTCGCAGTAAAATTATTTGCAGAACAAGTAAATCTATCAAGGTCAGCTTTATAAGCGGCCTTTCCCATCCGTTGATACATGGGAAGTTGCGAATACAACCATTCTAAAATCTTATCGTATTTAGTCATTTATCTAAGTTAAAAAGAGGTAAATCCACGAATCAAATCCGGCAGGCAGGAATTGCCACTCCTACTTCCATATTATTCTGTTTTCGTTGAATCTGTTGGGCTGAACAGGCTCTGATGCCGGCCATCCGATTGATACCATTGCAAAAGCTTCGAGATGATCAGGCAGATCAAAAGCTTCCTTCAGATAGGCCATACGATTCTCTCTCGGGTAGGTTCCGATCCAGCAAGCTCCCAGCCCTAATGCATGAGCAGCCAGCAAGATATTCTGTGTGGCCGCCGAACAATCAGTTGTACCATAACCCTGAGTATACTGAAGGTCACGATTACGTAACACCAGGATACCCCATTCAGCCTCCATAAGCATTTTGGAATGGGGATGGCTTTCCAAAAAGCCTTTGAAAATTTCTTTATCCCTGCTCACTAAAAAATGCCAGGGTTGAGTATTATTGGCTGACGGGGCATACATTGCAGCCTTCAGAATACTGGTAATTAATTCCTTATCAACAGGCCGGTTTTCATACTTCCTCACCGACCGTCTGGTTAATAGTCCATTATACAATTCCATAATTAGCGTATGTGAAAATATATAACAAAGTTAAAAAACTGTCTGGCTCTCTCGACTATCCCTCTGTCATTTTTCCTATATTTATAGAAACGAAAAAGAAGCGAATGGTCAATTTGAAGAAGATTTTCGTACTGGACACTAATGTTCTACTGCATGATCACCAGTGCATATATCAATTTGAGGAAAACGACATTGTTTTGCCAATTACCATTTTGGAAGAGCTTGATAAATTTAAACGAGGCAATGATCTGATAAATTTTCAAGCCCGTGAATTTGTCAGAGAGCTGGATAATCTAACAGGTGAATTACTATTTACTGAAGGGATCTCATTGGGCCTCGGCCTCGGTAGATTGTATGTTGAAACAGGCAAGCCATTCTCAAGAGAAATGGAGGAATCATTCCATGAGAAAATTCCGGATCACAGGATTCTTGCCATTGCTGATTACACCAGAAATAAAAATCCTGAGAAGCAAGTCATCCTTGTCACTAAAGACGTGAACCTAAGGATAAAAGCCAAGGCAATTGGTCTTACTGCACAAGATTACAAAGCCGGTCAGGTAAGTAATATTGATCATTTATACGAGGGGGTTCCTATTATTGAGAACCTGCCGGATGAGTCCATTGGCAAATTGTATGGAAATATGGAAGGGGTGGCTCTGGAGGAATTTGACCTTGGTTTTGAGCCTACTGCCAATCAATATATGATTCTCAGAGGGCATAAATCATCATCGCTTGCCTTGTTCGATATCAGAACAAGTTCAATTCATGTGGTTCAGAAGCAAAAATGTTATGGCGTTG
>JABJPQ010000434.1 GCA_018663815.1 Halobacteriovoraceae bacterium
AGGAGAAATTTTAGTCTCGACCAAATTAGTTAACCTTACTTCTGACGAACTTAAAAAGCTTTCCCCTGAAAATAATTACCCACCTGGAAAATATGTTGACCTTTCAGTTAAAGATAATGGTTCCGGAATGTCTGATCAAGTAAAATCAAAAATTTTTGATCCATTCTACACTACTAAATCTACAGGGAGAGGTCTTGGTCTCTCGGCCGTAAAAGGTATTGTGAAGATGCATAATGGAGTAATCTATTTAAAAAGTGAACTTTCTAAAGGAACCACCTTCACTGTATTATTGCCCGTAATAGACTTAGAAGAAAATACCCAGGACTCACAGGCTCACAACAAGTCACAAATTAAAAGTGGAAATAACAAACAACTTCTTTATGTAGAAGATGATGATGATATTCTAGAGATAATGACTGAAACCCTTGAGTTTTTTGACTATCAAGTTGTTAAGGCAAGCAATGGCCAGGAAGCTGTAGATATATTTAGACAATCACCAAACGCTTTTTATTGTGTAATATTAGATCTGCATATGCCAATACTCGGTGGAAAAAAAGCAGCTGAAGTAATTTTTGAAATTAACAATAAAACCCCTATCATTATCTTAAGCGGTAATCCTGATCAAATATCGAGAGATGATTTCGATGAGTCTATTCTAGTTGGTTCTTTAATGAAGCCAGTGGAGATTGAAGAGCTGATCGATTTGATAGAAAATTCAAAGAATAAAAAATAAATCATCCTAAATTTCTACAATGTGGGATGCAAGTCAAACCCACTTGCTCTTTTTTAAAAAAACTCCAAGTGCCTAAAACTCCATACGTAAAGTAAGAGAAATGACTTTAAAGTGAAAGGGTGCTAGTTAAGGTAGAAAATGAGATTAGTGACATAAGAAGCCACTAATAAACAGGGAGAAATAAAATGCATAAATACATGCTTGTTTTACTGACAATGATTACAACACAGATCTCTTTTGCAGATGTAAACCCTGTTGCAAAAATTGAAGGACAAATCATTAGTATTTTTTTTCAAAAAGACAGAGCAACTTTTGAGTTTGAGCTTTGCTCTTTAGGTCATTATTACTACAACACAAATATCGGACCAATTGCGGCCACGAGTAGGTCTGTTTTAAGTACGCGTAAGCTTTTAGAGTGTAACAATTTAATAAAGCCAAACCTTAATGCTAATTTTTTAGATATTAGAAAAAAAGTTATCGCGGCTCGAAAATTAGCGAGAGCAGGAAGTCGCAGAAATGTTCAAAACTACTTTGCAAGTGTATTTTATGAAGGTAATACTAGAAATATCAAGGCTGGCCGTCGTACTTTTTCAGAGCTAAGATTTGATCCTGAGAATGCTGAGGTTATCGTTCCAGTATTTTATCGCAGTGGAAAGAATGATGAGGTCATCGACTTAGAGACATTTATTGAAGGTTTAAGAGTCATCGTTGAATACAGTGCAGAAGAAATTGCACAAAAACTTGAATGGTCTACAAAGACTAAGTTTGTCTATTTAAAATAAAAATCTTCTCTCGTATTTACACTTCAATTTGAAGTTGTCATTAACAACAGTTACTTCACAATGATGTAACTGTTTTACAATGGACTTAAAAGTCAATGCCTGTTCATGATTTTAGTAAGCTAGATTAGTTCTTTTTTTCTTTCTTTTTCCACTTAATAAGTGTTCCAGTGATTAACTCATTACAGGCAAGGTCTTTTTTTCTGATTGATTTTGGAATATACTTACCAAATTCATCCTTTTTTCCGACATAAATCGCCTTAACAATTTTATGCTTAGCCACTAATACCTTATCTTTTAATTTCATAATACATTCACCTTTAGAGGGCTTCGTTGTTTTACGGGTTTTTGTGTTATAATCCCAGCAGTATCCATCATTTTTATAAGTGATTTGATCCTTAAGTATCTCAAGTTTATGGTTATATAGCGGTGATGTTTTTCCAATTTCAATTAGTTTGTTCTTCTTCAAATCGACAATTGATATTGTTCCGAAGGAGCCAACTTCTTCATGCATATTTGATTCTAAGAGAAGTATATCCCCTTTACTGTGAAGTAAGAACTCGCTGTTATGCCTTGGTAACTCTCCCACTTTATTTTTGTTAATTAGAACATCACCATTTTTTTTGAAAACAAATTTACTCCCTCCAAACTCAACTTCATGTCTGATTTTAAAATCTCCACAGTAAAAATCACCCCATACATCCTCAGGATATTCATTGTATACACAATACTTCTTGAGATAAGCACAATCATACTTTCCAAAAACATTCGACACTAAAGTTGTTAGTAAAAAAACGAATACGACTTTCATATTTACACCTCAAAATATTATATAATATAGAATTGTACTACAAAGGTAAACAACCAAAATGACTCAACAAGCAGTATACTAGAGGCGATCACTCTCATTCCCCTTGTAAGGAGCCCCCCTTAAAAAGCATTTGAGTCATGAAGCTTGATTGAAGTAGTTCCTAGCTCCTTACAAAATATCCGTAACATACTTACTCACCATTTTAAAACTTGAAATACTCTCTAAAAATCTCTCATCCATCGTTAAATTTTTTGATTTTAGATTTCTAAGAAACAAATCAAGTTCATAGGTACAAAAAACCATTGCGTCTAATGGTGGGATACTCTTTAATTTAAACGGGTATAATATTGGCGTTATCATATATCGAGAAGTTGAAGACACACCATATACATACTTTTCTAAAAATAAACTTCCCGACTTACTTTTGTGGCCATCATATTGGGGATGGAGTTATAAAAGCAAATGGGGAGCCAGAAAAAAGATGGTAAAAGAAATAAGGCCTTTAGTCTCGTAAAGAAGCTTAAGATTCCTATGATTCAAATCAATATGTCTAATAGTAGACATATTAAAGGAAAACTCAAAAAAGCTGGAAGGTAAGTCATCGTTAATAAAGATGGTAATAAAGTTGGAGTTCGTGCTTATGGTCGAAATGATCGATATTTAGTAAGCTTTAATGGCGAAAATTTAGTTAAGCTAAGTTAGATAATCGCTTGATGAAAAACTCTTCACTCAAACATATCAATTTAAGATTTTTGAGTATCATAATTTTTTTTCAACTCGAAATTTCACTCTTACTTAATAACTATTCTCTTTAAATCTAAGTTTACTACACAAGTAGTATTGTTATCTAATTTACGATTTGGCTTTTCATGGCTTTTAGCTATGTTAAGTATTTAGATTAAAAGGCTAATGGCCGACTC
Source organism: Halobacteriovoraceae bacterium (assembly GCA_018663815.1). Lineage (GTDB taxonomy): Bacteria > Bdellovibrionota > Bacteriovoracia > Bacteriovoracales > Bacteriovoracaceae. The sequence goes on from JABJPQ010000434.1 coordinate 3,244, forward strand.
CACCAAGCGTCGGGAATGATCTCCCGTGACTTAAAGTTAGTTCCCATGATCTCAAGTGAGCACCTTCTCGAATTAATTAGAGATTTCTATTGATCTAGAGTGAGCTCAAATGATCTTAACCGATAGCTTGTGTTTCAAAAGTGAAATGTACCATGACTTAAGGTCATATGTGATAGAGCTTTAGCAATTCCTTTAATAGTGCTTCAAGGTTAACTTGGAGGAAGAAATGTCAGAAATTACACCCAAAAAAATTGAAAAGATGATCTACGTTGCAAGAGGTCAAAAGGTCATGCTCGATAGCGATTTGGCAGAGCTGTATGAGGTTGAAACTAGATATCTAAATAAAGCTGTAAAGCGTAATATTAAGCGTTTCCCTGATGATTTTATGTTTCAGCTAAAAGAAAAAATTGCAGTCATATATCCGGCCTATTTATGACAAATCAATGTCTGGCCCCGATGGAATCTGCTTTACTCTCTCCTCATCAATCCGGCGACCTCTTTTTGGGCCAATGAATGTTACAGGTTTGAAGAGTAATGGTTTTTCCTTTTTTGCCATCAATCATTATTCTCTATGCAATCATTGATTCAATTCTGTACTCAATTATTTTTTATGCTACGTTTGCATAATTTTCTTGTTTTACTAATAGCGCCCAGATAACTCTGGCATTCTTGTTTGCTAAAGCCACTGCTGCCAAGTTTTTTCCTTTGCGCTCACTCAAATTTATAAGCCATGTTTTTCGCTTTCCTTCTTCAGCTCTATCTATCCAACGAAGACTTGCTCTTGCTCCATGAATGAGGAGTTTTCTAAGATAAATATCACCTCGTTTACTGATACCCAGATTTTTTTGTTTTCCACCACTGGAATGTTGCCTTGGTACTAAACCTAACCAAGCAGCAAATTCTCTTCCATTTTTAAAGACATGAGGATCATTAACTGAAGCAAGTATTGCTGTTGCTCCAAGTAATCCAACGCCAGGAATTGATGTTAGTCTTTTTGCCTCTGGATGATTCTTATGTATAAATTTTATTTTTTGTTCATAAAAAATGACTCTTTCTTCAAGAGCAATATATTCAGAGAGTAAGTTTTGAAAGATCTCTCGACTCATCATTGTTAATTCATTATCAGGATCTGCTATAATTAGGGGAAACTCTTTTTTAAAGTTATAACGGCCTGTTGGTATGATGATTCCATATTCATAAAGAAGACCTCTCGCTTCGTTTATTAGCGCCGTTCTTGTTTTAATTAAGCGCTCCCGAATACGGTGGATATTTTGCATATCCTGCTGCTCAACCTTCTTGTGAGGAACAAACCTCATATTAGGTCTAGTTACTGCTTCACAGATGGCTTCAGCATCATTTTCATCTGTCTTATCGTTCTTGACGTAGGGTTTTACAAATTGAGGCGCAATGATTTTAACATCATGACCAAGCTTCTTTATCTCTCTTGCCCAATAATTTGATCCACCACAAGCTTCAATACCTATTAAACAGGGTTCTAAATTGACTAAGAATGGAATTACTTTTCTACGAGCCAGACGCTTTCGAAAGAGGGTATTTCCTTTATCATCTGCCCCATGAAGTTGAAAAATATTCTTTGCCAAATCAATCCCAATTGTACTAAGTTTTTTCATAAGCACGCTCCTTTTTCTTGTGAATAGTTTGATTAATCTTTAACTATTCTGGCACTTTGATGCCTTATTTTGAAGGGGGCGTGTCCATTCCATTAGTCTTGACTACAACACCTCTGTTTCGTATTTGGCATTCAAGCCTCATTACTTAGACTTAAAATATCTCAAAAACAATGACTATGTTCTACTTGTACTTAGAGCTTAGTAAGAATTCCCTTTAATTTTGTATGTTTTTTCATCGATTTATTGATTCGACATTAATAAAAATTTTAAATAAGATGTTTCACATGAAGAGAATTCTAATTATTGGAAATAGTGGGTCTGGAAAAACGTGGCTTTCAGAAAAGATATCAAGTCGATTGAATGTAGATGTAATACATTTTGATAAACACTTTTGGGAACCTGGTGGTTTTAATAAAAAGAGGGAGCGACCAATTGTACTAGATGAAATTCAAGAACTTTCAAAAAAAGAAAAATGGGTCATGGAAGGAGTTTTTGGAGAATTAGCTGAGGTTGCTACTCCTAGAGGAACACATCTTATATTTCTAGATAAGAACTGGTCTGAGTGTAATGAAGCACTTTTATCTAGAGGTTCTGAATCATCTTCTCAGTTGAGTAAAGAAGATGCTAAGAACAATTTTGACAAATTAATAAGATGGGCCGAAGAATATTATAATCGTGAGAGCAAAGCATCTCATCATTGGCACGAGAAAATGTATAAATCTTTTCATGGTGGAACGACTCTACTCAAAAATCGCAGTGAGACGATGTTATTTCTTAAAACTTTAAAATAATCACCTATCGATTACACTTAGAACGGTATCGTTTTAGTTTATTTTTTGATATTACTTTTAGATGAAAAATCAATTACTGTTGTTCTATTTTTGTGTTCTTATGACCCTTTCATACTCTTCACTCGCTGATGAAAGTATGCAAATCACTCCAGCAAATAAAAAATCAAGTGGCTGTAATTTATCTGTTCATGGATTTAAAAGTCGAGAAAGCTTTTTTAATTTTTTCTCTAAATTTAAGGCTGATTTGGCCAAGAAGGATAAAGTATCAATCTCTAAAATGATCCTGTATCCATTAAGCACTAAGATTGATAATAAAAAAGTCCAAGTAACTTCTAAAAAAGAGTTTATTGAAAAATTTGACTTAATTTTCACGAAGAAAGTAATAAGAGCAGTATCTAAACACCAAGTAAAAGATTTTTTCTGCAATTATCAAGGAGCAATGATTGGTGATGGAGAAGTTTGGATCAAGCAAAGAAAGGCTTCCATTGGTATTGCGACAGTTCTCAACTAAACGCCGATTTTATTAAGAACTTCATGAACAGAGACAAAACCCTCAGTTTTTGGTAATATTTCAATATGATTATACGACCCATTGCCCCTAATTCTAAAGAAGAAACCTCACTTGTTGCAAAAAGAATGAAAAAAACTCTTATTGATGTGATGGGTGAAAAAGATGGGAAAAACTATTACTCAGATGAGTGGCTAATAAGCAGAGTAGAACAACATATTAACCTTAAAGAGAATGCTTGTATCTTCTTATCAGAAGAAAATAGCGGCGAAATTTCAGGTCAAGCTATTATTAGAATTGAAAAGGACAACGGAACAAACTATGGTTTTTTCTCTACCATCTATGTTGCTGAAGAATTTAGAGGAAAAGGGATTGCAAAAGAACTCATAATGGCAGTGCTTAAATGGTGTAAGGATAAAGATCTCAAACGTGTAACATACAACACAGCAGAGAACCACACCTCCATTATTAATTTATTTGGCAAGTTCAAGTTTAAAGAGTCTCTGCGGGCAGATGGAATGGTTAAGCTTGTCGTTTCTTTTTAATATTTCAGAAGTGCTTAAACTCACAGTTCTATTAAATATTTAGGTACTCTCTAAGCCAGCGATTAAGCTAACGACTAAAGTTTACTCCCTATGTTATTTGTAATAAATTAAAGTATGCTTATACTTCACAGTGAAAGGTTATATATTCGTGACTATACTGAAAATGATAGTCAATTTCATCATAGCTGGATTTCTAATTCAAATGTCATGGAGTATATGGACTGGAAGACGAGCAGTATTAAGGAATCTAAAAAAGAACTAAGTCGTGCAATAAAAGAATCTAAATCAAAAAATCGGAAAGATTTTTTTCTTGCAATTGGATTGATTAAAGAAGACATTTTGATTGGTAATGTGGGCTTTAGCTTATTAGGGAATAATAATCAAGAAGCAGAAATCGGTTGGATGCTACTCCCTCAATTCCACAATTTGGGATATGCAACAGAAGCAGCAAAACTTTTGGTTGAGTATGCATTAAATACTCTACAATTAAATAACATCATTGCTACTTGTGCTAAGGAGAATTATCAATCTGAAAAAATAATGATTAAATTAGGCATGTCTAAAATTAAAGAGTTTGATAAATTTTATATTCAAAAAAATAAAAATCTCTTAAAAGTTCTATATTCACTTGAAAAAAACTAAATAATCTCGTAAAAAAATTCTACAAACAATAGTATTTGACCTTCTAACAAGATTTACGGGAAGCTCTGATCAAATGTCACTTTTAGTTTCTTCAGGAAAGAAGAAAGTTTACTCAACTTTATGTCTTTTTTCTGATAAAGATTTATATATGGAATTAGTAAAGAATAGTTTCTTTTTTATAAGACATGGTGAAACAGATTGGAATGTCGAAGGGAAATTTCAAGGCCAGACAGATATACCGTTAAATAACGTGGGTCTAGATCAGGCACAAAGGAGTGCTAAAGTTATTTCCTCACTTGGAATTGATGCCGTATTTACGAGTCCATTAAAAAGAGCTTTAGAAACAGCAAGGATAGTTACTAGTAGTTTAGATATTGATATTATCGCTGAACCTCTTTTAATGGAGTGCTCTACAGAAGAAACGGCTAAGGTGATATATATGGAGCTCGCTGTTTCAAACCTACCTTCTTTTAATTATATAAATGAGAAAAATGTTGAAGACCCAGATACTTTTATCACACGTACGCTGGCAGGAGTTAATAACTCTTTAAAATCAAATGCTAATAATATTCTTATAGTTGCTCATGGGGGGACATTTTGGGCCATATGCAAACGACTCAATATAAAACCATTTAGTGTGCCTAACGCTCAACCTCTAAGAATATACCTGGCTGAAAACAAGATGTGGAAATATGAGATGATATGGCAATAAAAGAAGCTACCTTTAAATTTAATCTTCCAATTTTTGAAACTGACAGGCTGAGACTAAGGCCTTTTAATGAGTCCGATTTGAACAATCTCAGGACTCTTGAAACTGACTTTGAGGTGGTAAAGTATTTAGGGAATGGACAAATTAGAGAAAGTGAGGAAACACTTAATTACCTTAAAAAGCATTTTAAGGACTACCAAAAGTACGGACTTGGACTTTATGCCGTTGAAGATAAAATTACTGGAGCTTTTATAGGTCGATCAGGTCTAATTCCTTGGCACTTTAACGGTAGACTGGAGTGGGAAATTGGGTATACGCTTATGAAAAGTAGCTGGGGCAAAGGGATGGCAACTGAACTTGCTACTTTTCTTAAAAATTGGGCAAAAGCTAACATGTCTCTTAATTATGTCGTAAGCTTAATCAATGCCGAGAATATTAAGTCAATAAATGTCTCTAAGAAAATAGGTATGGATTTTTGGAAAGAAGTCGAAATTAATGGTCACAAGTGTAACGCTTACAGAGTTTTTCTATAAACAGTCCTAATCATTACAGTGAGTTAATTCGTAACAAAGTAGCATAAACACAATAATCCTTCTTATAGTGCACCTAAAGAATGCCTTTATGTAATGAAAGCATATGCTCGAGAAAAATGTTTTGTTTATTTTGAGAAAAAAACTGCCAGATTCTGAGGAGGTTTCTCTCGGATTTGGGACTTCGTCTATTAACCGAGTATTTAAGTGTCTTATAAGATTATACGATAAGCTATTAGTAAATTGCAAGCTTAGTAAGGGGCTCAGAACTGAACTACAATATAAATTTTATCAACAAAATTTGGAAAGTTTTACTCATTTCTGTACAGCTTAGTATTGTACAGCTTTCTTTTGCTCAAAAATTAGAAGATATAAAAGAGCACACTCAACTGATTGCTGATGATCCACAGTTTATGAAATGGGTCCAAACCTCAAACCATCCACATGCCGATGATGCATTCGATCTTGCGACTCAGCTTAGCTGGGGTGAACTTTTTGAAATAACTAAACGAGGAGGTATTGAGCATATTGAAGCGATGACAGGGTGTATTCACAAGTGTCAAGGTTGCTCGGTTCGCTGTGACCTTATTTATAAAACGAGAAAAATGAAGTGGGAAGACTATCAAGCTTCTTTAAAAAAACTTAAAGGATTAGAGGATGCAATTAAGTCCTTTTCTAACGAAGAGGCTCACTA
>JABJPQ010000361.1 GCA_018663815.1 Halobacteriovoraceae bacterium
CAAAAGAATAAAGATGTTGATATAAGGATTGCATCTTAGGAACTTAAAAAATAACTCAGGTTCCAACTATCCTAAAATTTTCCGTTTCACTGATTGATATAAGTCTAGAAACTCATCCTCGATTTCTTTTGCTTTACTAGGATCAAAAGGTTCAGGGATGTGCCCTCTGTTTGCTCTTTTAATTCCATTTGAAATCGCTTCTCTTAATTCTGTAGATGTTATGTTTTGATTACTAAGTGCTGATTTCTTTTCCTGCAAGCAAGTATATTTTGGCAAAGCCACTTTTGTACTATTTAATTCAACATATCTATGGCTATAAGCACATGCTTCAATATTTACTAAGTCTTGGGAACTACTAGTATGTGCAAATGATGAGTTGCTTACTAATAAAGCTAGATACATAATACTTGTCTTCATCGTATTCTCCGTTCATAGTTCAAATGAATATATTTCAACTTGTTTATATAAATTCTTTAGTTTTGAGAATATATTAAAAAGTAACTCAGCGCGCAAATAAGAGATTGTAGTTATGTATTTCTTACAGGGAAAACGAATTGACTCATAAGTTATGACACCGAAACTGATTATCCGAGTTCAAGGGTAGGAAAAAAAGAGCTCGTTTAACTCACTAATAAGACACCAAGTAAAATTAAAGCTGCTTAAAGTATTAATTTCACGGAGGTATCAATGAGAAACGAGCTCAATTCTATGATTATTCAAAAATTTAAACCTGACTACAAAAAAGCTACTAAAAAAGAAAAATCACTAATTCTAAATCAGCTCCAAGAGTTAACTAAAATGGACAGAAAGCACTTAATCAAGCTCTTGAGAGGAAGACGAGCTGTGATGTACTCTGACACTCTTGGACGGCCAAAAACTTATTCAGAGGACATTTACCAGCACATCAGCAAACTTCACAGTTTAATGGAGAGAATTTCTCCTAAGCGAATGAAAGAGGCCATTCCTCTTTGGCTTCCGTTTTATGAAATTCATTTTGGATACCTTGATCAAAAAATAAAAAAACAATTATTAAAAATTAGCAGCTCAACGATTGGAAGAATTTTAAAAGTGCTCAAAGATAGTTTACGAGGAAAAAGTACGACTAAAGTTAATTATAAATTAAAAAGTTTGATACCACTTAAACGGCTAGATGAGGTTGTTACAGCTCCCGGAACGATTCAGGCAGATACGGTCGCTCACTGTGGAACAAGTTTGTCTGGAAAATTTGTGAGTACATTAACAGTAACTGATATTTTTACCGGTTGGACTGAAAATCGTGCATGTTGGACCAAGGATTCAAGTGAGATAAAAAAACAAATAATTGATATTGAAAAAACGACACCAATTATTATGAAGTACTTCGATACTGACTGTGGCACGGAGTTTCTAAATTATCGAGTGATGAGACATCTTGAGAATAGACAACGGCCAATCAAGCTCCGAAAGGCAAGGCCCTACAAAAAAAACGATCAATGCTATGTTGAGCAAAAAAACCACACGCATGTAAGAAATATTTTTGGCTATGATCGGTTAGAGTCAGAATCACTTGTAGCTGTGATGAATAGAATTTATAAAAAATACTGGAATCCGCTCCATAATTATTTTCTACCAACCTTTAAACTTGAGGAGAAAAAAAGAATTGGTTCAAAAATTCATAAAAAATTTGAAACACCAAAAACACCAGCTCAAAGGCTAATAGATTCTAAGGGCTACTCAGGATATATGAAAAACAGAGTGAAGCATGAGTTAAGTGATCTTGATCCGATTGATTTAAAAATAAACCTAGAGAAAGAACTAAAGATTTTTTACAAACTACTCGATTATGAAAGAAATAAACTAGCAGCTTAATAATTTCAACAGGCTGTGTCTTAGTGTCATCTATTTATGAGTTAATACGATTATGAGACCAATTCCTGACTTTTTGGCCCTGTAAAAAGTTTCAATGCTATTTTGGTACCATGCCCATATAAAATAAATTTTTGTATTTTTAAATAACGCGAAAAGCAAAACCTTTAAAAATCAGTCAGATTACTCGTTGCGCATAAGTCTCTAAAATTACTGCGTGTTTTTTTCATTTTTGGCCTAAAAATTGCTCTTCCATGTAAAAACTACACACCACAGATGGTTAGTAAAACAGAGGGGAAAAAATGAAAGATTTAATCGTATTACTATTATTAATGACAGTTATCACTTCATGCATGGATGATAATGACAATTCATCTAGCATTGATAATTATTTACACCGTGAACTAGCAAACGATTTTGTTGCTAACCTTAACTTAGATCCTGAGTTTGAGGTCGAAGTAATAAAGGCGAATACCAAAGTTCAAAATTATGTTGTGATTTATGATCCCTACACTGATTCCTACGATGCCATTAATCTTGGAAATTATGATCCTCAACTTGATAATGCTACTGATTATTATTTTAACTCCATCGATTCAAACTTTTTTGATCTCGATGTAAATCCTGGCTACTACGATGAATACATGTCTGGTGGAACAGTTTACTCGGACTGGATATCTCAATCGTACAGAGATCGTACGAGTGGACTCGTATTTGAAAAAACAAGTGCAACTCCTAAGGATCTTGCCAAAGTAGCTGCGCTAAAGGAAGTCGCAGTTATTAATAAGAAAGCCAACTTCTTATCTTCTGAGTTTGGACTTAGTCTAAATAGAGGGAAAGAAGTTGCGAGACTTGTTAATTACTGGAAAAAAGCTTCTAAAAAAGGCATGACCGACAATGAATACAATGCTTTTTCAACAGAACTACTAGGCTTCTCAATTACAGCGGGAAAAGTTGCGCTTAAAGCGGCTCTCACAGGAGATAATCAAGCGCTTGATGTATTAGTTCAAAATGCCGCTGAAACAAATAGCATCTCACCAGAGCATGCCTCAAAACTAATGACTAAAGTTTTTGGCTTATAAATCATTTATAATAAAGGAAGAAATATGAAAAATTTATTATTACTAAGTTTACTCCTACTAAGTTTCTATGGCTGCAAAGATGAAGGAAACGGAAACGGTGCTCCTGGCTTTACCCATAATGAACTGGCAAAAGAATTCGTAAAAAATCTTAACCTTGATAATGAATTCAATGTTTCATTGGTTAGAAAAGACACCGATCAATCAAACTATATTGTTGTCTATGATCCACTTACCCAATCATATGATGCCATTAATATAGATAATTATGATCCTGCGAATAGCAATGCTAACGAGTACTATTATGATAATATCGGTAAGGCTTTTTTTGATCTTGATATTATTCCAGAGCATTCTGAGACGAGCGTTTACTGGACAGATATTGGTACAGATGAGGACGGTTTTAGCATTTGGGGATACGAAGAATATACTCATTCTGTTCCTACTAAATACTATGATCGTTATTCAGGGTTCATCTTTGAAAAAACGGCAGCAACTCCAAAAGATCTGGCTAAAGTAGCTGCACTTAAAGAAGTTGCAACATTAGAAAAATCAGCCCAATTTTTATCATCTGAGTTTGGACTAAGTCTGAACCGAGGAAAAGAAATCGCACGGCTTGCAGCTCATTGGAAAAAAGCATCAATGAAGGGCATGACAAATGCTGAGCAAGATTCTTTTTCAACAGAGCTATTAGGCTTTTCAATTACTGCTGGTAAGAAAGCTGCGAAAAAGTCTTTTGCTGGTGACTCATCAAGTTTAAAGCAACTCGTAAACGATGCTGCTTCAAAAAATAGTATTTCACCTGAGCACGCTTCGAAATTAATGACGAGAGTTTTTGGACTTTAACTCAAAGGAGAAGGGATGAAAGTATTACTTTTAACTTTAATGACAATACTTAGTTTTATTGGCTGTGAAAATAAGCCATTTCCCGGTAACGGTGGAGGTGCTCCTGGCTATACTCACAATGAACTTGCACAATCTTTTGTGACAAACCTTAACCTGGATGCAGAGTTTGACGTTTCATTAATTAAATCCACCACATTTAAATATAATTTTGTGGTGATTTATGATCCATACACAGACTCTTATGAGGCAATTAATATTAATGATTATGACCCAGCGGTAAGTAACGCGTCTAATTATTACTACGATAGTGCTGATAAAAATTATTATAATTTAGCCGTTATTCCTGGCCACTACGAAATTGATTTTAGACAAGTTAATGTTGGTTTCGATGAGTACGGATATCCCATAACTGAATACGAAACTTATAATAACTGGGTCGATACAAGTTATAGGGATTCTTATACTGGCTTTGTCTTTGAAAAGATTGCTGCAACTCCAAAAGATCTTGCAAAAGTAGCAGCACTAAAAGAGGTAGCAGTACTTGATAAAAAAGCAAAATTTCTTGCAGCAAACTTTGGTTTGAGTCTTGACCGAGGAGATGAAGTTGCAAGACTTGCTGCTCACTGGAAAAAATCTTCTATAAAAGGCATGACTCATGCTGAACAAGATTCTTTTTCAACAGAACTATTAGGGTTTTCAATTACTGCAGGTAAGGCCGTTGCTAAACAAGCAACTGAGGGTAACTTTTCAGGTGTTCAAGACCTGGTAGACCAAGCTGCGAAGGTCAACGGAATTACTCCAGAGCACGCAACAAAATTAATGACAAAAGTTTTTGGACTTTAGAAAAGACAGGGCCAAAAGATCTGATATTTTGGCCCTAGTTTTTAGCTCGGAGCAACTTTGCTACCAGAAATTTTTCAATGGATAAATTAAACTCCAAAGCCAACGCGCAACACCAACTCAATAGAAACAACGACATTACACGTAGCGCATTTGAGAAATAAAAATAACTCTTCTTTTTACAAGTTTGGCACTCAACTTGCTTTAACTATAAAAAATACACTCATACGGATTTGAGTTCAAAAACATACTTTAATTTTATGTTAAATGAAAAATAATTTAGGGGAGAGAAATGAGAAATTTATTAATGGTGATTGTACTAACGACAACTCTTGCTTCATGCAAGGACGAAGGTAATGGAAATGGGGCTCCAGGTTTTACCCATAATGAGCTTGCACAAGAATTTGTGAGCAATTTAAATCTTGATGCTGAGTTTAATGTAACGCTGGCTAAAGCAAGTACGTTAGAGAAAAACTTTATTGTTATTTACGATCCATACACTGATTCATACGATGCAATTAATATTAATAATTATGATCCAGCGATCAACAATGCTAATGAATATTATTTTAATAATTCAGGAAATGGTTTTTTTGATTTAGATGTTATCCCTTCACATTATGAAGTGGACTACGATTACAATATCATTGCTTACGACTCTGATGGTTCTTCGATTTGGGGATGGGAAGCAGTAGAATCATATGTACCAACTCGTTACCGAGACAGACACTCTGGCTTTGTTTTTGAAAAAACAGCATCGACTCCAAAAGATCTTGCTAAGGTAGCCGCACTTAAAGAAGTTGCAACATTAGAAAAATCTGCACAGTTCTTATCATCTGAGTTCGGCTTAAGTTTAAACCGAGGAAAGGAAGTGGCAAGACTTGCGGCTCACTG
>JABJPQ010000109.1 GCA_018663815.1 Halobacteriovoraceae bacterium
AATAGGACATTTTCGCTCAGAAATAAGAGTAGGACATAATCGACCAGAATTTATACAGCTAGCTTAAGTCACTAATTACTACCATCTGAGTGTTGTTGCTCAGCGCGTCGGGGCATCATTTGCAAAACTATTGAATTTACAGTTGAATAATAATGACAAAATTAGAATGTTTTAATTAAGGAGAATTCTATGAAATATATTTTAACTATTTTTTTAAGCCTATGTATCAACTTCGCGAATGCTAAAAACAATGTATCAGAAAAACCATTTTACGGAACTGATTTTAAAATTAACCAAGTCAATGGTATCGAAACTATTATTAATAAGTTTGATAGTTATGAAAATAAAGAAATCGTTTTGCAAGCTAAAGCAGACAAGGTTTGTACCAGTAAAGGTTGTTGGATGACGATACAACTGAAAAATAAATCAGTTAGAGTTAAATTTAAAGATTATGGTTTCTTTGTTCCAATGTCCTTAGAGGGCAAAAATATTTTTGTTAAAGGAAACCTAACCAGAGAAAAGCTTTCTATAAAAGATGCTCGTCATTACCTTGAGGACGCTGGAGCTTCTAAAGAGGAAATAGCTGCAGTGGATAAACCGACATATGAATATCACTTTACGGCCAGTGGTGTGAAGCTAAGAAAATAAGCTTTAGTCATGCCGAAATAGGTATTTACACGATGAGATGTCAAAAATTAGATTTGTAATATGAAAACAACTATTATTCCTTTATCTAACTTAGCGATTAGTTTTATACCAGTACTCTTTGTGTTAGGTGTTTTTATTAAGTGGGAACTAAACTGGAAAAGTTTTTCATATGCTTGTCTTAGGATGATTTCTCAGTTGTTGATTGTAGGATATTTTTTAAGCCATATTTTTAAGCAAAATAGTTTTGCCCAAACAATGGCCATTGTTTTATTTATGCTTATCGTTTCAGGCTGGATCTCTCTTTATTCTATAAAAAATCTTCGGACAAAATTTTTAAAATATGCTTTTATCGCTCTTTTTTGTGGTTCCCTGCCTGTTCTCATGTTGGTAACAATGCTCGTAATACCTACAGAGCCTTGGTATCAGCCGGCATTTTTAATTCCATTAGCAGGAATGGTTTTTTCAAGTTCTATGAATACGATAGGACTTGCATCTGAGCGGTTTGAAAAGGAAAAGTTGAGCTTTTCAGCTGAGGAAGCTAAAAAGAATGCTTTTAAGGCTGCTTTGATACCTCTCATTAATACATTCTTCGCTGTTGGTCTTGTTTCTTTGCCTGGTATGATGACAGGGCAAATTCTCTCAGGGGTTAGTCCGCTTTTGGCCGTTCGTTATCAAATTGTTGTTATGACCATGGTGATGGGAGCCGGTGGAATTTCAGCGGCAATCTTTTTATATTTTCGAACTAAATATGAAGGGTTTGGTGAGGAATGACCTTTAGATTAAGTGCTCCAACAAGTTGTCTAATACTGTCGTTGATGCCATATTAAAGAATGCATGAAACGATAAACATAGGCACCATTCATTGGAATATTCTAGTTTACTCGGGACTACTTTTACTTGTAAGCCAGGCAATGGGACGTCTCGCTAATTTTTTACGTGCACCTCGAATTATAGGTTACCTGTTAGCCGGTATCATTTTTGGACCATCGTGCATCTCCTTATTTTCAGAACACGTTGTTGGAAAGCAGCTTACTCTTCTAACTGAGATATCTCTGGTTATTATTTCCTTCTCAATTGGAGGAGCTCTAACTGTTGATAAAATCAAAGAGGTTAAAAATTCAATTTTTTGGATCACGGTTCTACAAGCGCTGGGAGCCTTTGCCGTCGTTGGAGCATTGATGGCATTCTTGCTGCCTTTGTTACTTCCAAGTTATAACGAATTGGATTATTGGAGAGTTTATTTTCCCTGTGCTTTAATTCTTGGGGCTATTGCGGTACCAACTGCTCCCGCTGCAATTCTTAGTTTAGTTCATGAACTCAAGGCAAAAGGAAAATTTACAACGATAGTTTTATCTGTTGTTGCTCTAGATGATGCATTAGCGATCATCATTTATGGGTTTGTCATTGTTTGGGCAAAGTCGCTCATTATGGGGGAGAATGTTTCTTGGTCTGCAAGCCTTATCGCACCTTTGGTAACAATTTTCATCTCGATAGGTATTGGACTCTCTGTTGCTCTACTTATTAAGATGGTTATTCGATTCTTTTCCCCGCGAGATGTAATGCTGGGGATAATTCTGGGAGCGATTCTTTTAACAGGAGGATTGGCTCGTAGCCTTGGTGTGTCTCCACTTCTTGCTTCAATGGTCCTGGGGTTTGTTATCATGAATTATGTTCGGCATGAGCGTGCGGTTGAGGCTCACGATGTGATAGAGAATATTGAAGAACCGATATTTGGGATTTTCTTTCTTCTGGCTGGAGCACAGCTTGATATTTCATTGGGAATGAAAGCACTCGTAATTACATTAATTCTTATTTTTGGCCGTTTTGCAGGTAAATTAGTCGGAAGTTTTTTGGGAGCATCTGTCGCAGAGTCAACACCTTCAGTGAAAAAATATTTGGGTTTCGCACTTTTGCCTTCAGCGGGGGTAACCATTGGTCTGGTTCTAGATGCTCACCCAGTCCTTAGTCAAATATCGCCAGGATTAGGCGAACTGCTAGTGAGCGCAGTCGTGGGTACCACTTTAATCAATGAATTGATTACGCCATTTTTCGTGCGTTATGCTTTTGTTAGCGCCAAGGATATCCAGGTTGATGAGGGATTAAAATTTGCTCAACCGGTTGCTCTTGTTGGACGTAAAGGAAACTTGGTAAGCCATCGTAACCACACAAAAAAATAACTCTTTATTCTCGAAGCTTATGAATAAGCTTTGCCCTAAATCAAGCGAATATTTTACAATAGTACTATCTTGTAATGCCATACTTTGTTATATGTAGCACGTATGGCATTAATACTTTGCAAATAAAGTAGAAAAAAGACCATTGCTCTCAGAGTAGATATAGGAAAATGCGGAGGCAATTTTGAAATTATTTTTATTAGGATTATTATCTTTTTCTTCTTTGACAGTTTTTGGAAATGTAGATCTTAAAGACCTAAAAATTGTTTTATATTCAGACTTAACTTCACAGGAGTCAGAACAATTTTGTAAGAAAAGATCAGATGTAGACCCAGAGATTTGTTTAATGACAAAAAGTAAGGCCGTTGAGTATTGCAAGACTCAGGGAATGAAACTTCCTTCAGTAAGAGACTTTGCAGAAATGATGGTCGATTATGGTGCTTATATTACTCAAGTGCCATGTGAAAATGGCCGTACTTGCCAACATATTAATCCTGTCAATGAAGATGAGTTTTATTATGATAAGGGAGATGCCGAAATAGGAACGATTTTACCAAAGTGGTGGTTTCATACTTCTTCACTACGTGAGTTAGGAGCTAACTTCAAATTTGGTTCTCACACTGGTTTTATGGGATCTTCATCTGTTAAACATCCAGGTAATGTCGTTTGTATTTGATTGGTGGTCCATCGCAATCTTAATGCGAACTTTTTCTTGATAAGGACTTTTTTACTCAGACTTTCCTCTTTAATATTAGTTTAGAGTATGCCGATACACTAAAGGATGAATTTTTTTATTTTTTTAGCAATCTTTTTAAATTCTCAATATTTATGGTCCATGCCCATTGTTAAAAAGTCCGCAGGTAATTTACCTGATGGTATCTGTGAACTTATATATAAAAGAGGAGATAAAGAATATCATGCTAGTGCTTCTTTGATGGGAGATTATATTTTAACATGCCAACATTGTGGCATGGATGCTCAAATAACTTCGATTACATGTTCACCAGAATTAAATATTGATATTAAGGACATCATTAAGTCATCTCATCCCTCCAGGGATTTAGGACTTATTCAGCTTAGTAAAACCTATCCAACAAGTTTATCTCTTCCAGATATAAATTCACGTGATTTTATTTGGAGAAATTACAATGACCGTGACGTTTTCCCTCTGGATAATTGGGGACATGGTGGTAATCCTAAAGAGCCAGCCCAGGGCTTTACCGCAATGCCAGATGCATATTTAAGTGCAAATAGAGGTGGTCCCTATGAAATGATGTTTGCGGTGAGTAAAAATGGACGAATTATCAGGGGAGATAGTGGAGGGCCTGCTTTGTTTTGGCATAATAATAAGGCCTATGTATTTGGAGTGAATACGCAGAGTACCGGAAAGGCAAGTATGATGGTAGCTGAGCGAGTTGGGAATAGTACCTTTGAAGTTATAGCCTCTAAGGATACACTTGAATGGATTCACGTTGAGAATACGAGTAGTCGATATGCTTTAGGGCATCGAGGGGCTTTTATATCAGGTGATAAAGCAAAAATAAAAGGATTGCTCGAAGAAATAAAAGAGCCAGCAGATTTTATAAAATTTTTTCAATCAAAGCTTAATAATCCTTCTGAAGAGTATGCAGGAGCATTAAAAAAACACTTAAATCTAAATTTAGATCAATTTCTTGCGCTAAATCCTTCGCCGAAAGACTCGCGCAATCTTTTAGAGATTCATAATATGAGTGTTTTTAATATAAAAAAGATTTTAAACTTTCAGGCGTCAAATATTAAAACATTTAAGGATTGGTTGGAACTTGAAAAATTATTAGACTTACTTCATGATAAAAAACAAAGTGATTTTTTTGTGAGTGGTTTAAGCGAAATTATAGTAAAACAACATGAAAACTTAGAACGATTATCACCTTCTTTAAATGAAATTAAATACTCTCTAGGCAAGGTTAAGTTAGAAAAAAAAGATATTGATAATTTGATTAATATGTACTTAGCAAAAATTCAATATAAACATGAATTTAAAAATCTAGAGAAGTTAGTGGTATCGCTTGGAAAAGATGTGAATTATTTTTTACCGGCCAAAATAAAAAACCGTATTAACAACTTTAAAATGAAAAAGTATGCAGGACTTCCAAGCCGAGTGGATAAATATATTTCATCAACAAAATATTGTTTGAAAAAAGCTATTTCTTTGTTGATTGGAGAAAAATGAATTTATTTAAGAGAAGTAATTATTATTGAGGAATTAGTTTAGTTATAAGATTTTATCTTCTTTAGTGATTGCATAGATCATCATATCTTTCCATCTACCATGAAGAAATAATCTATTCCTACTGCGGCCTTCTTTTCTAAAGCCAACATTTTTCACCATTTTAATGGAACGGATATTGTGTGGATCAATGGCTGCTTCTACTCGATGAAGGCTAAGGTAAGAAAAAGCAATCTTTAATGTTCCGCGAGCAATTTCTTTTCCATAGCCTTTTCCCCAGTAGGGATTTAGAACATGGTATCCAATATTTGCATTTTGAAATATATTTCTCGTGATATCCATAATCATTGTTACGCCAACCAGATTTCCACTCTTTTTTTCAAAGATACCAAAATGATACTTATAATCTTGTGAACTGTTTTTTTTGTTGTGGAGAAGCAGGTTTGAGAAGTGAGAGGTAAGTTTTTTCTCATCATCTAAAGATACCGGGTTAAAATCCCATTTATTCTTTTTCTTCTCTAAGGATGAATAAGCCCTTTTCCATTCCTTGTAATCATTCTTTTTGTAAGACCTGATAATTAGTCGTTTTGTATTTAATTGAAAATTACTTTTGAGTAAGCCGATCGTCATGGAAAACCTTTTTTAGAGGTTATTATATCTGGTTTTAAGGAACAAAAAAACTAGGTGTTAAATAAAGACAGTTTGTGCCATAATACTTTAATGGACACTAAATCATCTTTACTATTAATAAGCGTATTATCATTTCTAATTATACCGAGGGCTAGTTTTGCTAACTCTTTTGATCTTTGGAAAAAAGATTATGCTAAACGAGCTTCTAAGCGTGGACTGCCAAAAACTTTTGTTATGAGTATTCTCTCTAAGGTACAGCTAGATCTAGAAGTGATTAAAAAAGATAAAAAGCAAATTATATCAAGTAAAACAATAGACTATGAAGTCTTTATGAAGAAGTGGCTTAGGGAAGATAATGCTCGCATAGTAAAGGGAAGGAAATTACTTGCAGAAAACGATGAACTTTTAAGCCGAATTGAGAAAATTTATGGTGTCGATAAAGAAGTAATCGTAGCTCTCTGGGGAGTTGAAACTCTTTATGGTGAAATTATGGGGGAATATAATGTGATCAGATCTCTTGCAACTTTAGCATATGAGGGTAGAAGAAGAACATTTTATGAAACTCAATTAAGCGCAGCGCTTCGTTTGGTTAAAAAGGGGCATGTCTCCGTAGCGGACTTCAAGGGGAGTTGGGCCGGAGCAACTGGACAGTGTCAGTTTATGCCCTCAAATATAAAAGTATATGGTGAAGATTTTAATAAAGATGGGAAAATAGATATTTGGCAAACTAAAGCCGATATTTTTGCATCTATTGCAAATTTTTTGAAAAAAGCCGGTTGGAAAATGGGTAAAACGATTGGGTCATTAGCTCATAAATCAGAAGCATTCTCAGGATCACTAAATAAGTACTATACAAAGTTGCAATATCAAAAACGTGGCTATAAAAGTTTGAATGGGAAAAAGATTATTGATCAAAATTGGTTTGTTAGAAGAGCAGCTGTAATTCCTATGAAGAGATCACCTATTGTTTTGCGAGGTACAAATTATTTGCCGTTAATAAAGTGGAATAATTCAAGCTTATTTACGGCATTTAATATTATGTTAGTAGAGGCTTTTAGTACACAGTGACGAAATTCTTAGGTGGTGGTTAGAATCCCTCAATGGAAGAGAAGAGTAAGCCAATAAAGTATACTGTTTTATGCGATTAATATAAACTTTTAATGAAACAAATCTAACAAGGGCTTTTGTATTCGTGATTAAATTGAACAATAGGGAAGTAAAATATTTGCTATTTTCAATGTCCATTTTTTTGATAATCATTTCAGCTTTTCAAAGAAAAATAATAGTACTTAAACTTTTTAGTTTTATTGAACCAGTTTCAACCCTGAGAGAACAGGATGAGAAATCTGCAACTTGGTTTGACGATTACTATACTATTCACTTTATTGACAGTGAGACAATCGCAATTGGGGAGCCACGATATCAACAACAAAATTACAGTTACTTAATATTAGGCGATAAGCGTGCGATTCTTTTCGACTCAGGTTCTGGTCGTAGGAATATCAAGCCTGTGGTTGATTCATTAACTTCTTTACCTGTGACTGTTATATCATCACATTTACACTTCGATCATATTGGTAGTCACAATCAATTTGATAAGATAGCTGTTGTTGACCTACCAAATCTTCGGCGTAGGACAGAAAAAGGATTCCTTCAGTTATCGGAAGAGGAGACCTTGGGTTTCATTGAGAATAAAAAATCCCCTAAGTTGAAAATCTCAGAATGGTGGAAACCTGATTCTCAAATTGAAATTGGAGGTCGAACTTTAACTGTGATCCATACTCCGGGACATACTAATGACAGTATCGCTTTGTTTGATGAAGATCATAAGCAACTTTTTATAGGTGATTTTATTTTTCCCGGAGTCTTAATAGGACTTCTACCTGGGTCTAGTTTTAAATCATATTTAAAAACTTCTCGTAAGCTTGTGAAGCAAATTTCTTCTGATGTAAAAGTATTCTCAGCTCATAGAAAGGAAGATAGAGGAATTCCTCTTCTTGGGTTTACAGATCTTTTTGATCTTAAAGTGGCACTGGAATTGATAAGTCAGAGTGACTTAGAAGGGGATGGGTTTTATGTTAAATTATTTAAAATTAATTCTAAGATTCAGATAGCTATTGAATGCCCACTCTATGCATTTTGTTTGTAATAAAGTAATTTTGCAAATAAAAAGACCTCTCGATTAAAAGAAAGTGTTTGTTTTAGTGGTGCTCCATCGAAACCCTGATGTAAACTTTTTTCCTGATTCCTCAGCCTTTAATTAAATTCATGTTCTCGGGTATGAAATATTAAGAGCCATATTTTGTATGGAAGCTCCACAACTGACTTAAGCGCAGGAGAACCTTTTCTTTTGCGACCGGAATATGGTGCAAGTTTAAATATAAGTCTATCCAGTAAGCCATCATGCATGCATGCAAACTCATGCGAGAGTATTTTTTACCTATAACACCTAAAATATCTTCTGTGATTTTAAATGGGTTCTTATCTCCAGAGTGACATATTGCCATAATAAATAATTGTGCATAATCCATAATAGGGGGATCTGGCCTGCAACACTCAAGATCTATAATAGCTTCCACTTTAATTGATTCTCCGTTAATAGAATAAATTATATTACTTGGATTAAAATCGCCATGTGTAATTTGTTTATCATTTTGGGATAATTCCTTTAAGTGAGGCTTAATAAAAGACATTATATCATTAAGTAACCTGCTCTCTTTGAAAAAGTCTTTTTCAAGCATGTTGAGCTTATCAACAAGACTATCTTTAATTGTTGCTTCTGAGATGCTTATTTCTCCAAAGGCTTTATGTAGGTCGAAAATTGTTTTAATCAAGGTAAAGTATGTTCTTTTATCGCTAGCAGGTAACTTTACCCCTGCAATATTTTTAGTAATTCTCCAAGCATAGCCTTGATCAATTACAATTTCTAGGTTCTCCATGCTTGTGATTGTCTCAAGTGTTTTAAAAGGAGTTTTTTTTAACTGTAGTTCATTGCTTAGTCTTGAAATCAATTTAGTTTCACTTTTAAACTGATCTACGTCACTGATATTAGTTCTTGTTATCCAGTGGTCTTTACCAACTTGCCATGTCATTCGGCTGGCACCTGTATCGTCAGCTTTAATTGGCGCGCTGAGGTTCCAGTGTTTCCTTAGGATTGAATTTACTAAGTTTTCCATATCATTATGGTACTAGGGGAGAATACTATTGTGAAATAAAAAGGACTCATCGTAAAACATGGGCTTTTTAAAAATCGTCGTGGTCGATACGATCATGTAAACGAACTTTTCTTCTTCAGTGATATAGATCTGTGCTTTGATACCTCAATTAATGAATTTTCAGTTGATTATATTAGAGGAATAATGTCGAGAGGAAATAAATAAGGTTATGGTTATGGTTATGGTTATGACGAAAGATAAATTACTTGAAAAGTTGTCTGAAAAGATCTTATCTATAAGTAGAAAAAATCCAACTTTAATTGCTATAGACGGAGTGGATGGAGCTGGTAAGACTAGGGTGAGTTCGTCACTTTCAGAAGGAATGAATAATGTAATTAAGACGGTGAAGAAAAGAGCCTATGGGTATAGAAATATGGCCTATTTTAAGCTTAAAATCCTTCAAGTTTGTGGTTTTCTTAACACAAAGTGGGTCCCAATGAACTTTCAATGACTTCAACTAAAATGATATAGAGAGAGAATATTGGCAAGGTCAGTTTGAAAAATTTCCAAAGATTGATCCATTACTAGTTAAGGCTATAATTGCCAAAGAGTCTTCATTTGATCCTAAAGCAGATCCTAAAGTTTCTCATTCAACTGCGTATGGACTTATGCAGATTGTGAATAAATCACGAAAGGCACTAAGCAAATCTATTAAATCAAGTGTTTCAATGGAATACGTTACTGTTGAACGCAAAGAACTTGCAGATCCCGTCATTAACATTGCTGTCGGAATCAGATGGATAATTGTGAAATATTTTCTAATTCATAGAAAAAAAGGGAATAAGAGAGATAATTTAATAAAATCCTACTATGGACATAAGGATAAAAAAGAAAATGAAAAATACTTACAAGCTGTTCTTAAATACTACAATACTTCTGTTAAGTCTAAACGTTCAGGCAGATGAATTAAGTATTTATTCGATTGGAAAAAAGCAACTTATACTACCTGATAATATTGAAGTTTCCCTTGTTCAATTTGACGAAAGAGAAGAAGAATATGCTAGGTATTGGAAAACAAAATTAGTTATTAAGGTGGATGGGAAAATAACTATTGAAAAGTTTCCTATCATGAAGGAAGAATCTGATACACAGAATTTATTTTTTGTTCCAATTAAGAATAATAAATATGTAATGGATCTTGATAAAAATAAAGATTATGAATTTGTTGTGACTGC
>JABJPQ010000243.1 GCA_018663815.1 Halobacteriovoraceae bacterium
TTCACCCATTCCAAGCAAGCCATTTTCAGATTGAAACATAATTTCAATATCATTGGGGACATAATTGGCAACAAGAGTTGGTATTCCAATTCCCAAGTTAACATAATATCCATCTTTTAGTTCTTGCGATATTCGTTGTGCAATTTGTTCTTTAGATAAACTCATTTTTAACCTACTTACTAACTGTTCGTTGTTCTATTCGTTTTTCAAATTCACCTTGAATGACTCTATTGACATATATACCTGGGATATGAATTTGGTCTGGATCTAATTGACCTGGTTCCACAATTTCTTCAACTTCCGCAACTGTAATTTTTCCCGCAGTGGCTATCATTGAATTAAAGTTCCTAGCCGTTTTACGAAAAATAAGATTTCCATACCGATCTGCCTTCCAAGCTTTAATTAAAGCAAAATCAGCTTTAGGATAAGCTTCTTCCATAACATACATCTTGCCGTTAAACTCTTTAGTTTCTTTACCTTCTGCTACCTGCGTTCCGTAACCAGTTGCTGTATAAAAAGCAGGTATGCCTGCCCCCGTAGCTCTGATTTTTTCGGCTAAAGTACCTTGAGGTGTTAATATCACTTCCATTTCGCCACTTAAAAAAAGCTCTTCAAATAATTTATTTTCACCAACATATGATCCTATCATTGTTTTAATCTGTCTTTTCTCTAGCAACCTTCCTAGGCCAAAACCATCAACTCCAGCGTTATTAGAGATGCATGTTATGCCTTTCACGCCTACATCAGCAACCTTTTGAATGAGACCTTCGGGAATTCCGCAAAGACCAAACCCGCCGACCATAAGTATCATGTCATTGGTAATTCCTCGTAGCGCGTCGTCATAATTTGTAACAACTTTATCTAGACCACTCATAAATTTCACTCCTGAAAAAATTATGATTTACAGTATATAAATTGGTGCTAAATGGCCATTAAGTTCTGTGTGCTCAGTGTTAAGCGTTAAGTTATTGCAAATTAGTCTGTCTCAAGGTGCAATTATAGATATTTATACTTTAGTATTTTAAATCGGCTCTAAGTCTCGCAAATCAGGTTAATTTTCTAGTTTAGTTAAAGTCTGAGTATACATCTCCGATAAGAAGTAATGAGCAGTACAATAAAAAGTGTAAGCACTACCCGAGAATTAAGTAAGAACCTACAGGAGCTTCAAAAAGAGTTCAAAAATTATCAATCTGTAGTTAAAAAGAATACTAAAGAGCTAGTAAAGATAAATGATGAAGTCGAATCAAATAAATTAAAAGAGATTAAACTTTTAGAAGAACAAATTCATAAATTAGAAACTCAAACCCAATGGGTTCAAAATGATGAACCGGCCATTAAAGTGAGTAATCAACATATGCTCAAAAAATTAGATATTTTGTAAGTGACCAGGTTTTTCCATTTTAAAATTATTTTATCTACAAGCAACGGCTAAAAAAATCATAAGCATTATTCCAAGTCATATCGTCAGAAATGTCAGGGTTGTTTTCAATGGTTCGTTCTATATCAAAGATTGAACGGTATTTTGGGTGAGTCGCAATGGGTGAGCCAAAGTCAGAACCAATACAAATATTTTTTACAAAATTATTTTCGATAGCATAATTAATTTGTTCTTGATAGGCATTGGCTTGTTTTCCAATAAGATGTTGCCAGGGAATTAAACCTATCAGACCATCTTTTTGAATTATTTTTTGGATTAAGCTGAGTGGAATATTTCTTTTATTACTAACAAGTTCTCTCATTCCAATATGTGAGGCGATGACGTTATCAGCATTTGCTATAATATCTATAGTCGTCTGATCAGTGCAATGACTCACGTCAAGCCAGATAGATCTTTGATTACAGGCTTTAATAAAATCTATTCCAAATTGCGTTAGTCCTTGCTGGCTTTTATTTTTCAAAAAAGAGGGGGTAAGATCATCGCAAGATTTTCCAATCTTATTATTATAAAAATGAACGGGAATAATGCCTCGAACACCAAGTTTAAATATTTGATCTAGTTCTTTTTCGTAGTTTACAAATGTGTGGGCAGATTCGAGATGAAGAATAACACCAAGTTGAAAGTCAGACCTAAGGTCTGCCTTGTTTTTGATGAGTGTAGCTCCTGCTAGTTTATCTATCCTAGCACTAAGTCTTTTAATAATATGAATAAGTTTGTCGTGATCTTGATAAAACTGAGTGTAAATGGCCACGCTTAAGATTGTTTTGCGGCCTTTAATATTATGCTCTTCTAGTTTGTAGAGATGATTTTGAGACTTAGACCGGATAAGAAATAGATCATCCAGCGTATCCAAGTGAGTGTGAAGGTCAATGAGTTTTTTATTACCAGTTGTATCCATAATAAGAGTATAAAAAATTTATCCTTGTAAAGTAAGCTTCTTTTTGAAAGTTTATTCTTAAATACAAGCTGATGGTGCGAAGCGGTATTTGTGTTAATGCAATTGAGTTTCTAGAACTCAACTGGCATAATCAGTGGATGAGAAATTCCATTATTCTTTATATTAACAATGAATTGCATGAGATCGATGCGAAAAACTCCATGTTGTCGGTCGCAAACTATTTACGGTACAAAGTCAATTTGACGGGGACAAAAATTGTTTGTTCTGAGGGGGACTGTGGTGCATGTACCGTTATTTTAGCGCGCTTTAACGGTGATAGGCTTGGAAGCTATCAAACGATAAATTCATGTATTAGTTTTATCTACTTACTTGATAAGTGCCATATCATTACGGTTGAGGGACTTAGTACGAATAAA
>JABJPQ010000276.1 GCA_018663815.1 Halobacteriovoraceae bacterium
CCGCCGCCTCCGCCGCCTACGCCGCCTACGTCATCGTCATCAGTGCTTTCTGGTGTTGATCTTTTGTTTAATATATCCCCATCCATCTCACCAAGTTTACAAGCTTGAAAATTCACAAAGAAAACCAAAAGAGTAATAAGCTTAATAAGCATACTTAAGTCCTGTTGAAATAAATTGTTGTTCACTTGATATTTGTTCTTGATCATTTTTTGTTTTTATATTAATTAATCCTAAACCAAGATACCAAGCATAATGTTTCCTCGCTTTTCTTTCCCACAAATACTGAAACATCGTTTTATTTATATTTCCAAATCCGATGTTTAACTCAAAAAGATGAGAGTGAAGCTTTTTGTTAAGCTTTAATATAACACCTAAGTGAACCGCTGAAAGAGTGAGCTCACTAGTATTAATATCATTGGCTGAAGTTGATTTGATGAGAGTCATTTTGTTTAAGCTGACACCACTATTAAAATTGAAAATAATTTGTTCGAACTTTTTCTGATAACTTGACTGTAGTAGAAATGATGTTTCAGTATATGTGTAATCGTTCACGAGTGTCGCACTTGCATATTCTATGTCAAACTTTGTTGCCCATACTTTGTTAAACAAATGATAGGATGAAACAGATAATGTTCCAAGTACACTTCCTTGTGAGTTAATTTTTATATTATCATTATTAAGGCTATAGGTTGCCTTTCTGGGTTTTACACCTATAGAAAAATAATTATATTTTTCTTGGGGTAGACTCTTCTTTGTTTTAATATTTTTAACTTCCGCGACGGGAGGGGGAGTTAAAGCATGGGTGAAAGTTAAAAGTCTTCTTTTGGACTTGCGGGTAATTTTTTTAGGGCCTGATATAAGTACTCGCCAATAAACATGGAGTTCTTTTTTAATGAAATCGAGAGGTACTAAAACTTGACTTGATTTAGTTCTTTTTTCATAAAGTATTTCTTTAAAGGAAAGGTCAGGAGAGAATTGAATTGTGAAAGATTG
Source organism: Halobacteriovoraceae bacterium (assembly GCA_018663815.1). Lineage (GTDB taxonomy): Bacteria > Bdellovibrionota > Bacteriovoracia > Bacteriovoracales > Bacteriovoracaceae. The sequence continues at coordinate 994 of JABJPQ010000276.1, forward strand.
ATTTTCTTGTTTGTCAGACTTCCATGTAAACATATACTTTAAATCGGAACTCCATTTTACGTTTTGTTTATGGTTCGGTGTTATAAGCTGTGGCGCTGTTATCTCCATTTGCCACTTTGATTTTATGCTTATTGGTTTTAAAGTACTGAAAGGGCTTTGTTGACTCCAACCATCTACTACAGCAATACGAAACCAGTACTTTCCTACTTGAGGGGAATGCCAGTCAAAGTTGGAAGACTCTAACTTTTTTTCGAATAACTTATGTTTCATCTTTTCATCTTTATAGGCTTGGAAAATATAAAATTGTGCATTTTTAATTTTTTTCCACTTTATTTTTACAATAGGAATTGTTGGGGCTTCAGCATATGCAGTTGGAAAAATAAAATCAACCCAAGTTGCTTTTTGTGTAGTTTCTACTTCTGGTAGAATGATTTCAATGTCTAGAGTATCAACACTTGGAGTAGGTGGCGGTGTTGGTTTGTTGAGCTTAAGTTTCATAATAGGAGAGATGTATTTGTTTGATTTTACACGCCAATAATACACTCCAAGTTTTGGAGGGGACCAGGTGAAGGAAGTCTGGTCGATTTTTGTGAAGGTTCGTCGTTTTGAAAAATGTTTATCATTTGCAATTTCAATTTTATAAGAAAAGGTTTTGGATTTATTTTCTTGTTTCCATTCAAATGTAATAGTATCGTTTGGGCTATTGAGTATTACTTCTTGGTTGTGGAGGGGGAGTAGATTTGTAACTAATGAAGTAAGTTGTATTGGTGATTTTTTATTAGTTATAATATTAAAGGCTCTCGGAATTGACCAATCAGAACTTCCTCTTTCACTGCTTAATGCTTTTACTTGAAATGTATACTTCCCTGCTTTTCTGGCTTTAAAAAGCAAACGAGTTTTGCTTTGTTCACCTTCTTGAATGATTTTGTTTTCTAGATACATTCTCCATTGATAAGTTTCTTCTTTTTGTTTATCCCATTTTAAATAAATAGGAAATAGCGCTTCAGAAGATACAGTGTTGGGAGTTTTAAAAGAGTGATTTTTTCGGGGGGCATATACTATCGGAGCTCTATCTTCTAGTAGAGTTAATGAACGTGTTTCACCGTCAAAACTTTTATTTTGATGATCCATTGTAATCACTTTCCAATAGAGTCGTCCAAAAGAGGATGGAGAATAATTAACGTTTTCATGAGCTTTTATTTTTGCGAGCACTTGTTTAAATTCAGGATCTTTGGCAATTATAAAAAATGCTACTTTTGGCGAATTGAGGACTTTCCATGTGAAATTAACTTGTGATAGTTTTTTTTGCCATATTTGAGCTTTAGGAATTGGATGTGTAAGGTTTGAGCTTAAATCCTCAACTGTTGCGGCTTTGTTTTTCATGCTATAAACCTGATTTTCTTTAATTTCTAACCTTTTACCTTGGGAGTCGACACTCGCAGAGCCCTTAAGAACAATAATCTGATCATTTTTTTGACTGAGATTAAGTTGTAACTTCGCATCAGATGATTTTATCTGTACTAATTTGTTTTTCATCATAAATGATAGGCTTTGCTCTTTTGTTATTTCCGCATACAGTAATCCTTTTTTAAAATTTATTATACTTTGATTATTCTTTTTTTTGATAATGAATAATGTATTTTCAGCTATATTAATCTTTGCGCCATCTTTAAACTTGATAATTGCACTCGCATCTTTATCAGTGAAGATATGATCATTTTCAATGAGCCCATCATTCTTTTTAATATCAGTCCATGCTATCGAGAACTCAGATTTTTTGACAACATAGTTTTCCTTAACCTCAAAATGGGCAATGAATGGTAATGTATTTTTATCTTGTTTTTTAAGTTCTAAAGTTTCAAAAAATAGATAATTTCCAGACCACAGAATTAAAAATAGAAAAAGGCACATCAAGAAGATGTCTGTTTTGTTATTTTTAATTAAGTTTGAAACCATTACTTTATTGTAGCTTAAGGTTTAAAATTTGTTATTTTGAATTAATTGCCTACTGACGTAATAGTGTTAAAGGATGATAATAAGGATATATAACTAAGAGGTTCTTTTTGATGAAATTAATTAGTTTACCAATTAAGTTTAAGTTAATGGCGTTGATGGGAGCTTTGGTCATATGTTCGATCGTGTTCTATTTGTTTATGGCCCTTGATTTATTTAGAAAAGATAAAAGTGCCTATATATATGAAAATGGAATTAATAACGTAGTATCCTTGTCTGAGCAGGTGCGACTAGTCCTAGGACATAATTTTCAAGATTTACAAGTTATGCTGAATGATTTTGGCAGTAAGTCTGAAGAGTCAATAATCCCTAAAATTATGAAATCTCAAAATAATATTATTGAAATTATAGTTCTCAATTCAAAAGGTGAAATTCAACTTGAAGTCCTTTCTGATGTAGTTTTAGAACGAAATGAGTTAAAGAGTGACCACTTTGAAAAGCTCAGGTTAACGGAGGGTTTTAACCTTGCCTTGTTAAAGACAAAGGTTAACACTATTTCACATATTCCAAGTTCTGTAGGAGGTGTTGATCATTTTTTGTTGGGTTTATATGATAAGCCTTCAGGGTTAAGCATATTTGGAAGAGTTCATTCTCTAGAAATTATTAATATTTTTGGGCGGAGTAAAATCTATGAAAATTTTTTAATGGGGTCAAGCGGTGATGTATTGGCACATAAAAACTCTGAAAAAAAAGATCAGGCTTATTCTCTCGTGGAGGAGAAGTATATCCAAAAAATTATTCAAGAAAATCAAGTTTTAGGAATGCAAGAGCTAAAAAACCAACAAGGAGATGAGTTGTTGGTAGCTTTTAATTATTTAGAAAACTATGAAATGTATGTGATTTCTCAAATTTTTAAAGAAAAAGCATTTTTGTCTGCGAAATTTTTGATTAATAAATCATTATATGCCGCAGTTTTTATATTAAGTATAGTTATGTTCTTTGTTATTTTGTTTGCGAGAAGTTTTTCTAAACCAATTGAAATATTATCAAATGCAACATTAAGATTAGCAGAGGGTGACTTCTCGACACAGGTAAATCTAAATCGCTCAGATGAATTAGGGGTGCTCTCAAAAAGCTTTAATTTTATGTCGAATAAAATATTGGCTTATATGGATGAAGTAAAAGAGAAAGTAGAGCTAGAAAAAGAACTAGAGGTTGCTCAACTTGTTCAAAATAGTTTTTTCCCTCCAAATAATATTAGTTTTAGAGGTATATCTCTTTCAACATATTATAAGCCTGCTTCTAGTTGTGGGGGAGATTGGTGGAGTTATATCCCTTTTAATAATAAGTTAATTGTACTTATTGGAGATGCAACTGGGCATGGGGTACCTTCTGCTTTAATAACGGCAAATGTTAATGCGATAAGAAACAATCTCAAGGAGATGGCCAATACCTCTCCTCAGTTATTAAGTTCTGCAGCAACAATACTTTCGCTTATGAATAAAAGTGTTTGTCACGCGGGTACGGATATTTTAATGACTTTTTTTGTAGCGATCCTTGATACAGATGACATGACAATTACTTACTCTAACGCTGGTCACAATCCACCTATTAAGTTAAGGAAAACGGATTCAAAACCAAAAAAATCTGATTTAGTTCCTCTATTAGACGGAAATAATTTACGATTAGGAGTAAAGGCCACTACCGTCTATTCTGATGTGAAAATTACTTATGAAGTAGGCGATGCGCTTATTTTATTTACAGATGGAATTACTGAAGGGAAAGACCAACAAGATCAAGAATGGGGAAATCGTAGGTTTCAACGATCACTAATGAAGCACTTCTCTCTTAGTGCCCAAGATTATTGTGAAAACATCAGAGAAGATGCTTTCAAGTTTTTTAACGGTCAGGAGCCGGATGATGATATTTCTTTAACAATCTTAAAAATTGAACATGAAGCATCAAAGGATGTTTTGATGTATTGTGGTGAACTGTCTAATCTATCAAATAGGTTTGAGCTTGAATATAAACAAAAAGGTATCTCTGTTGTATGTGAAAACTCTGCTTCCATATATGACATGGATTGGATTCATATTAATTCCAAAAGTTTAAAAGATGAGTTCACTCATCAGGCATTGGTTTTACAACCAACTAAGTGCATTCTATTCTCTGAAGAGGAGAATAAAAACAATATGCAGTCACTTAGCGATTATCCAATTTCTCACATAATTGGTTATAATTCTTCTTTACTTGAAGAAGAAGTGAAGATGATTATTAACTCTAAAGAAAAAGGGTTCTCAGTTTTAAAAAGTCTAAATAGTGCCTGTTTAAAAACATGGAGTATAAGCTCTTCAGTTGAAATTAAGCAATATGAGGAAAAAACCCTTCAGCTCTTACCCGATGGTATTTCGAATAATGTTAAAGAACAAATCTTATTAACATTAAATGAACTCCTAACAAACGCAGTCTTCAATGCTCCACTGAATGAAAATGGAATTGCAAAGTATCGCAGTACTGATCGTAGGGAAAAAATTGATCTCTTAAAAAAGGAAGAAATCTCCCTTAAAATAAGTAAAGGAAACAATTTTTTAGTAATCTCTGTAATAGATTTTTTTGGAGGGTTAAGTCGAGATCGATTAACCGCAGCTATTCAAAGAGGTTATACCTCAGGAAAAAGTGAACAAAAACAAGGTGGAGCTGGACTTGGTTTATTTATGGCTTTTCAAGCTGCTTCACAGGTGATTGTTAAGAATGAAACAGGTGTTAAAACAGAAGTTCATATTTTATTTGAGTTTTTGGAAAGATATAAAAAAAATAGAGAACGGATCAAGTCGTTTCATTATTTTGAAGGATAATTAAGTGGATACAAGCTGGAAAATTGAAGTTGAAGCAAAAGCAAAAGATAATGAGCACCTGGTCAAGCTTTTTGGTGTTTTAAATGAGGATTCTACTTTTGCAGTAATTGAAAATGAACAGGTTAGAAAACTTGTTTTTGACTTTGAACAAGTTACGGGAATAAACTCTTGTGGTATTCGCGAATGGACGAATTTTTTAAAGTGCTTAGACGCTGAGATAGAGTTGGTTTATATTAATTGTTCTGTTAAAGTAATAGAACAGGTTAATATGATTGTCGATTTTACTAAGCGTGGAGCAAAAATCGAAACATTCTATGCTCCCTATTTTTGTGACTCCTGCGATAAGGAAGTCGAAACTTTACTGAGTAGTGACAAAGTTGTTGGAGGTAATGCTCCGGCATTAAACTGTTCTAGCTGTGGAAGTGAAATGGAGTTTGATGCAGTTGAAACGCAGTACTTTGAGTTTTTAAAATGATGAAAAATGAATATGGAATTCTGGATGAGATTTTAACACCCTGCCTGGTATTGGATTCAGAGGGGGAGATTTTGTATTATAATTATTCTTTAGTTTCATTGTTTGAAACGAAGGAACGTTACTTAAAGAAACATTCTAATTTTTTTGAACTTTTCAAGTTTGAAAGCAAAGAGATTATGGTTAAGTTTAAAAAATGCTTAACAGAAAATAAATCTATTATGACAGGTGAAGAGAAATTCATTGGACCCTTAACTCAAAAAGAGAGATTTATAACAGTTAAGTTTGTTCCACGAGGACAAGGTCGAGTTTTAATTACGATTAAAGATTATACGATTGAGAA
>JABJPQ010000666.1 GCA_018663815.1 Halobacteriovoraceae bacterium
AGTAGATTCTCTATATTTAAGCTTTCTGGGTAAAGCGAGTTTTTGTAAAAATTTTCGAGATGAGCGGTCTTTTGCTTTTCTGATTAGCTTCTCAAGGAGGTAACTGTCTTCTATTCTTATAATGTAGTGGCCGGGTACACGCTCTGAACTATACAGAAAGTAGTTAAAAGCTAAGGAAAACAAAGTGTAGAGTTTTTGCTGATGAAGGTGGATATGCTCGTGATCAGCTTCAACGAGAGTTTTGACTCCCTCGTACATCAATTCTTTAGATAAATCTTTAGTGGTCATTGTCTATATATAATATATATCTTTAATATTTTGCAACGAAAAAATTGACTCTTATGACTTTTTTCCCTAATATTCAGCATAATTTTATAATACTTTTAATTAGATAGATTAATTTTTGGAGTTAAAATGAAAAACTTACCTAAAACGAGAAATATCGGTATCTCTGCCCATATTGACTCAGGAAAAACAACGCTTACTGAAAGAATTCTTTTTTATTGTGATATGATTCACAAAATTGAAGACGTCCGCGGTGGTGGTGGTGGTGCAAAGATGGACCACATGGAGTTAGAGAAAGAGAAAGGAATTACGATTACCTCTGCAGCAACAACTGTTAATTGGCACGGGTATGATAAAAACGGAATTAGTTGTACAGAAGGAGACGGTAAATCAATTAAAATCAATATTATCGATACTCCCGGCCACGTTGACTTTACAGTTGAGGTTGAGAGATCACTTAGAGTACTAGATGGAGCTGTTTTAGTTCTGTGTTCGGTTTCAGGTGTTCAGGCTCAATCAATTACGGTTGATAGACAAATGAAACGATATAGTGTTCCTAGGCTTGCATTTTTAAATAAAATGGATCGTATGGGAGCCGGAGCTGAAAAAGGCGCCAAAGAATTAAGAGAAAAATTACATCACAATGCTGTATTAATGCAGATTCCAATTGGAGCAGAAGAAAATTTTGACGGTGTTGTTGACCTTATTACAAAACAAGCTATTTATTTTGATGGCGATAATGGTGAGAATGTTCGCATTGAAGATTGCCCTGCAGATTTAGTAGAATTAATGGAAGAGAAAAGAGCAACCATGATTGATGAAGTTGCTGCTTTTGACGATGAAGTAATGGAGAAGTATCTTGAAGGTGAAGAGCCTTCAGAAGAAGAACTACATAAATGTGTTAGGGCAGGTGTTAACTCTCTAGAGCTTACTCCTGTTTACATGGGCTCTGCCTTTAAAAACAAAGGTGTTCAACCACTATTAAATGCAGTTGCTAGATATTTGCCTTCACCAGTATCTTGTGAAAAATCAACAGGAATTAAAGCGACAAAGGAAGGGGATGTTAAAATTAAACTAGACCCTGATTTTGAGAAGCCTCTTGTTTGTATGGCGTTTAAAATTACAGATGAGCAATTTGGACAGTTGACTTACACTCGAATTTATCAAGGTACACTAAATAAAGGTGAGACTATCTATAATACTAGAACGAAGAAAAAGTTCGTCTTGGTAGAATGGTTAGAATGAATTCAAATGATAGAGAGAATATTGATTCTGCAGGAGCAGGTGATATCATTGCAATGGTTGGTATTGACTGTGCTTCAGGTGATACTTTTGTTGCTGACGATAATCTTTTAAATGTTTCTTGTGAAGGAATGCATATTCCAATTCCAGTTATTGAGCTTTCTATTAGAGCGAAAGATAAGGATCAACAAGCTAAGATGTCTAAAGGTCTTTCTCGATTTAGAAAAGAAGATCCTACTTTTCATGTTTTTACTGACGAAGAGTCTGGGGAAACAAGAATAGCTGGTATGGGTGAGCTTCACCTTGAAATTTATGTTGAAAGACTTAAAAGAGAATATCAAGCAGATGTTGAAGTTGGTGCTCCTCAAGTTAATTATAGAGAAACAATTAGAGAAGAAGCAGCTTTTGATTATACTCATAAAAAGCAAACAGGTGGTTCGGGTCAATTTGGTCAAGTTGTTGGTGTAATAAGACCATTAACTGATGACAAAAAAGAAAGAGAAGATCAAAACTTTAAATTTAATAATAATATTAAAGGTGGATCAATTCCTTCTGAGTTTATTGGTGCATGTGAAAAAGGTTTTGAAGATGTTATGGATAAAGGTCCATTAGCTGCATTTCCACTTATTGATGTTGAAGTTGAACTTAATGATGGTAAATATCATGATGTCGATTCATCAGATATGGCTTTTAGAATTGCTTCTCGTCAGGCGATGAGACAAGGTATTTCTAAAGCTTCTGCTGTTATTTTAGAGCCATTTATGCAAGTTCAAGTTGAAACTCCTGAGGAATTTCAAGGATTTGTTATTGGAGATTTATCTTCAAGAAGAGGCTTAATTCAAGGGTCAGAGTCTAATTCTGGTGGAGACACAATTATTAACGCTCAAGTTCCACTATCAGAAATGTTTGGATACTCTACAGATCTAAGATCAGGATCAGCTGGTAAAGCAAGTTATTCAATGGAATTTGCTGAATATAAAGCATGTCCATCAAATATCCAAGAATCGGTCATTAAAGCCCGTGAGGAGAAACTCGCTAAAGAGGAATAAGCCAAAGCTTATTCCGTGCGGTTTCGACCCGGAAACTCGCTAAAGAGGAATAAGCCAAAGCTTATTCCGTGCGGTTTCGACCAGTTGGGTTTTAAAGGATTTTACTTATAAGTTATACTTATATATAAAAAAGGGAAGCAATTTTGCTTCCCTTTTTTAATGGTGAATTATGATCGAAACTTCGCAATTACTGGTTCTAATGGCCCTAAGTAAATCATCAAGCCTTTCTGAGGCCGCAGAATATTTAAGTATAACTCAATCAGCTGTATCTCAGCATATAAAAAACCTGGAAAGTAAGCTTGCATTTCCTATTGTTTCTAGGCAGGGGAAAAAGCTCGTTCTAACACCAGCTGGGAAAAAAATAGCGACAATGGGAAAGTCCTACGCAAGAAAGTTTGATGATTTGATCACGGAGATTCAACAAGAAAATAATCAAATTATGGGTGGAGTTAGCTTGGGGACCTTATTTGGGATAGGGAAATCTTGGATAGCTCATCGTATGGTTGAATTTAGTACAGAATATCCAGACCTTTTAGTTAAGGTTGAGCTTGATTACCCGGACCGTCTGTTACGCGCCTTTGAGGCCAGAGATTTTGATTATCTTATATTACCCCGCAAACTAACACCCTCTTACGCTGAATCAAAGCTTTTACATAGTGAAACGCTTACGCTTGTTGTTCCAAAACAGAAGGAGTTTAATATTCCTTCAGATATAACGCTAAAGGAGTTAACCGATCTCCCTACTATCTTTTTCGAGGATAAGGACCCTTTATTCTACCAGTGGTGCAAGTCAAAGTTTGGCGTACTACCTCGTAATATTAAACCGAGGCTTGTTATTAATGCCTTTGGACAAATGCTGCAAGCAGTGCACGAAGGACTAGGTATTGCGGTCATTCCAACCCATGTGTTAGATAGATCTTTCTTTAAAGATAAAATACAAACTTTTGGTAAAGATTTTGAATTCAAAAGCGCTGATTTTGATTTTATTTACCATAGTGAATTTAAGGATAGCTTAAAAGCGGAAACACTATTTAACTTTCTTCATCAAGAGGTAACAAACCTCACAGATATTTATGAGTGATTATACAATAAAAAATTTTTTGGATCTTAACGATACTGAAATAGAAAAAGTAAATGAGATTTTCTTTGAGAGCTCGTCTAAGAGTCACTTCTTAGGTACTAAAGAGAAAGAAAAATTTCAGTATAAATACCTTGATTACTATAAAGTCTTTTTCCCACAATTATTTTTTGTTATTACAGTTGACTCGCAAGTAAAAGGCTATATTTGTGGTATTTCAGAAATATTAAAAGATAAAAAATCGTTTGAGATTTCATCTCATCTTCATGCCTTTAAAGATTTATATAAAAAATTTCCAGCTCATCTCCATATTAATATGGCTTCGGACTCTCGAGGAATGGGACTTGGATCGATATTGATTAATCATTTTGAAAAACTACTTAAAGAGCGATCAATCGTTGGTATGCATATTATTACCAGCCCTAAGGCTCAAAACATTCGTTTTTATACAAAGAATCATTTTAAATTTTCTAAACATGCCTCCTATAAAAGTATTAATTACTTATTTATGGGAAGATCGCTGACTTAAGCTGATTTTGATCATTATTTAATTGAGTCTGCTTGACATAAATTTCTCGTTTAAATAAGGTTAAGTCATTTCAAAGGGAGTTTTTGTGCACAAAGCTATTTTCGCGATATTACTTGTTGTTTTATCTGTTTCTTCTGCTTTCGCAGATTCTGTACCAATACTCAAAAAATATACCCAAAAAATTGACTTTAGTGATGATCTTCACTTTGAACACATGCTTGGAGCAATTGTTCGTCAGGAAAAATCATTTAAAAAATTAAATTTAAATGAACTGATGATCTTTGGTAATAGAACGATAAAAAGATCTCATCTTCAAAAATCTCTTTTAGTTTTTAAAAAACACGTTGTAAATGCGCTAAACTGTTTCCAGCTTTATACTGCAGGTGTTTGCTATAAAGAGTTTAGTAAACAAATAAATCAAAGCTTTGAATTTTATAAACCAGTTCCCGAAAAATGGGAAAAGGGCTATGCCGAGCAAAAGACTTTATTTACTGCTTATTATTCACCAGACTTTGAAGGGTCCTTTACCCAAACGGCGGTTTTTAAGAATCCCATTTATGCTAAACCAAAGTCCATAACCCTCCAAAAATCAACGAGTGATCAAATAAATTACCAAAATAAGCTTAAAAATAAAAACTTGGCCATCATGTATGTCAAGCAATCTCTTTACGATATCTGGTTGTTACATGTTGAAGGTGGTGGTCGAGTAAAAATTAAAGGCAAAGATGGAAAAAGTTATTATATGTACTTAAGCTATGCCGGCAGTAATAGTGGTAAGTTTCAAATGCTTTACAAGTATATGATTGAACAGGGGATGATTATTAAAGGTGAAGCAACAATTGCGAAACAAAGAGAATACTTCGTAAATCACCCACAGGAGCAAAGACAAATACTTGCTTCTTGCCCAAGCTTTATCTACTTTAGTTTATCAACGAAAGAGCCTGTAGGTGTCAAAAGCATTTCATTAACCGAAAACCGTTCCTTAGCTACCGACTATAGAAGGTTAAAAGAATATGGCATTATCAATTTTGTACGTGCTGAAAAACCTATTTTCGAAAATGATTCAGTCTCAAAAATACCGTTTTCAAGATTTTTTATTAATCAAGATACGGGCGGAGCTATAAAAGGAAATGCTCGTAGCGATTTATACTTCGGCTATGGTGATCAAGCTGAATTAGCTGCAAACCACGTTTATGGTTTAGGTGAACAATATTTTCTAATACTCAAATAAAAAGGAAGTGATTATGGAGCATGAGAATTATTTAAATTTACAAGGGATTGAGTTTACAGAGTTTAGCTCTGAGGATCCAAAATCATTACACGAACTATTTCTTGCTTTTGGTTTTTCAAGGACTATGCGCCACAAAGAAAAGAAAATAGATCTTTATCGGCAAAATGAAATTGTTTTTTTATTAAACTTTGAAGCTAAATCTTTTGGAACTGAGTTTTATAAAGAACATGGTCCTTGTATTAGTTCAATGGGCTGGCGATTTGATGACAGTAAAAGTGCAATTAAAACAGCACTTGAAAGAGGTGCTACGGCATCTGAAAAAAATGACTATACTTTTAAGGGCCAAACAATTCCAACCATTCAAGGTATTGGAAATTCAAATATATACTTTATTGAGGATTATAAAAGCAAGTCCTTGTATGAAGACATGGGATTTGAAAAATTGGCAACACCTGATATCGTTGACGATTTAGGTTTTGAGTTCATTGACCACTTAACTAATAATGTTGCTAAAGGTGAAATGCAAAAATGGGCAACTTTTTACAAAGAAGTATTTGGTTTTTATGAAGTGAGATATTTTGATATTCGTGGAGCAAAAACAGGCTTAACCTCATATGCTCTTCGCTCGCCAGATGGTAGTTTCTGCATTCCGATTAACGAAGGAACTGAGGCTAAGTCTCAAATCAATGAATACCTGGAAGAATACCAAGGTCCAGGAGTACAACATATTGCACTTCACACTTCTAATATTATGAGTTCTATTTCAAAACTAAATAAAGGAAATGTTGATACGCTTGATATTGATGATGAGTATTACCAAGAAGTTTTTGATCGCGTTCCAAATGTAAGTGAAGACCATAAAAAATTGCAAGAGCTTCAAATTTTGATCGATGGTGATAAAGAAGGATATTTATTGCAAATTTTCACTAAAAATATTATTGGACCTATCTTTTTTGAAATCATTCAAAGAAAAAATCACAATTCTTTTGGTGAAGGAAACTTCGGCGCACTTTTTAGATCTATTGAAAGAGATCAAGAAAAACGTGGTTATTTAGAATAATTAAAAATCAAGCAGGGTTGTGGCTGGGAATATAGAAAAATTCCAGGCCACAGTCTTGATACTTATCGTGCAAGTGCTTCATCAACTCTTGAACCCCAAATTGTTCAGTTGCATTATGTCCACCAGCAAAAAAATGAATATTTTCCTCTTGTGCTTCGTGCCAATCATGTTCGCTAATTTCCCCAGTTAAGTAAGCATCAAGTCCATGCTTAATACAGTGTCGCCAATCAGAATTTGCCCCTCCGGTAATTATCCCAATTGATTTTATAGGTTTATCGTTGGGACAGCTATGGATGATTTCGTGTCCGAGAATCTCCTTAAGTTTGGACCGAAGAAGATCTGGTTCAATCGCCTTTGGTAAGCTGGCCTTGATTCCAGTTGGGCTACCTTTGTGATCACCAAAAGAGCTTATATCTTCTAATTGTAATTTTTTAGCGATGGCCATTGCATTACCAACTTCTAGGTGAGCATCAAGTGGAAGGTGGTAGCCCAAAAGATTAATATCATTTTTGATAAGTGGAGCTATTCGTTGATAAAAAGCTCCCGTAATAGTTTTTGGACCATGAAATTTCCAAAAAAGTCCGTGATGTACAATAAGAGTGTCAGCTTTTAGCTCTACGGCTTTATCTATACTGTACTTAGTCGCTGATACTGCAAAGGCAATTTTGGAAGTTTGAGTGTTGCCTAGGACCTGAATGCCATTTGGACCATAATCATTGAATTCGTATATGTTCAAAAATTTGTTAATATATTTTGTAAGCTGTTTTGTTTCTATCATAAACCCATCCTTTATTTCATAATACAGAATAAACTTTAGATATGAAAGAAACTGATTTAGTCGGGTGTAATATAGGTTTAACTTTTTGATTTAATACATATAGAATATTCTTATGAAATTTATCTATGTTTTAGTCTCTATTCTCGTATTCTCCTTCTCGTCTTATGCAAATAAAAAAGAATTTCCAAAGAAAAATATTGTAACGGAAGAAGTTGAAGCTGAGGCTGAAGTTGATGAGTATGACCAAATTAAAATTTCTAGGTTAAAGCGCATTCATCACAAACTTGTTAGTATTCGCAGTCAGATAAATACTGTTAAGGCTGAATTAAAGACAAGCCTTGATATGATGGGAAAAATTCGCTTAGAGTCAAAACTCATTAAGTTACAAAAATCCTATGAAAAAAATAAATATTTATTTATTGAAGCCGTAACTAAAATAAATCTTAATAATGAAACTAAAAAGATAGTTAAAACTACTTTCTCGCAAGATGTACAACAGATCCTTGATCCCATCTTAAATACCTTTAAAAAAGTATCTGAAAAACCTAGAAAAATGCAACAGCATAAAGAAGAGTTACAGGCGATAACTGAGAGCTTTGAGCAGGCCAAACTTGCTCAATCTAGGCTAGAAGAATTTATTAAAAAAGGGGATCATAAAAGTTTAAAGTGGAAGTTACGTGAGTCATTAAAAACAACAAAGTCTTTGGTCAAAAAATTACAAGTCGAGCTTGAAGATACTCAATTTAAGCTATTACAAGTTGAACAAAATGAGCAGTCCTTAGTGACAACATTTTCTTCACTCATTTTTGAGTTTATAAAAACGAAAGGGAAAAATTTAACGTTATCACTTGCCGTTTTTGTTATCTTTTTTTGGTTGTTTAAAGTTGGTCAGGCTAAATTCATTAACTTAACTTTTTATCGTGTTTTAAGAACTAATGATGATTCTTATATGTGGATCATGCGTCCCGTACGAGTTATATATAAAGTATTAACTACCATATTTTCTTTTTTAATGGCCATTCTAACCCTTTACGTTTTAAACGATTGGGTTTTAGTGACAGTGATTCTTTTTATTTTTGTAGCTCTTGTCTGGAGTTCAAAACAATATCTACCACTCTTTTTTGAACAAAGTAAGATTGTGCTAAACCTAGGTTCAGTTCGTGAAGGTGAGAGAGTTTTTTTTGAGGGATTACCTTGGAAAATTGATAGCCTTGGTTATTATTGTCGTTTATCTAATCCAGAACTAAATGGAGCTAAACTTAGAATTAATGCAAAAGAATTATTAACGTCTCACTCTAGGCGTATTAACGATTTAGAACCTTGGTTTCCGACTAAAGTTTATGATTGGGTCTTGATTGGTGAGGATTATGGCCAGGTTATTTTTCAGTCTCCAGAGCAAGTTTTGTTAAAGCTTATTGGCGGAGAAACAAAATATTATAATACAAAAGATTTCTACGCAGTTAATCCTCATAACTTATCTAATGACTTTGCGATAGAGATTATTTTTGGAGTTGATTATACTCATCAAGAAACGATTCTAACTCAAGTGGTTCCTAACTTTAAAAAAGAAATTGATAAAATGATCTATCAAAAGCATCCTGAAATTCAAGGGTTTGTATCAGATATTCAAGTTGAGTTTTTTCAAGCAGGTGCCAGCTCACTTGATATTCGTTTCTTTATGGCCTGCAAGGGGAGTATTGCAAATTTAAAACTATTCCTAGAAAGAAGTATTCAATCAGAGTTTGTACGTTTTTGTAATGAGAATAAGTATATTATCCCATTTGGCCAGTTGACAGTGCATTTACCTAAAGGAGACTCTCAGCTCAATGGATAGAAGTGAATTAGAAAATATTCTTAGTGCGAGTTTTGGAGTCCAGCGTTGGGAGAATCAGCTAGACTCAGAGAGCGAGTATTTAAAAAAAGTGCAGGAGGCTTTGGCCAACAGAATTAAGTACTTTATTCGCACAGATGTCGATAAGCTTTTTCAAATTCTTTATAAGGTGGATGTAAGTCAGTCTGATACAGATAAGGCATTTGATCTTGGTGATATAAACCTTGTCTCATTAAAGATAGCCGAGAATATTATTAACCGGCAACTACGAAAGATTGATTACGCCCGAGAGTTTTATAAAAAAGGTGAAAAATTGTGAGTTTTAAATTTTGTACTGTCGATAAATTTGATCAATTACACCCTAATATTGCCTCAAACTTAAAGTCTTTTTTAAAAAATAGAATAGTTGCTTTTGATGGCCTTAAAAGTGCTGTTGCTAAGGATGACCTCGAGATTATACGGGCATTCTGTCATACTCAGCTTGGAGTAGCCTCTTGTTACAACTGCTTTAGGCTAGAAGAAATTACGAAGCATATTCAAGGTTTAGTTAAAAAGAAAGATATCAATGCAATAAAGGCTATCATGCCAATATTTCAAGAGTATGTAAGTGAATTAAAATCAAATTTGTAGCAGAGGAATAAAGTGATAAAATACGTGAGACATTTCTATTTGGTATTTTTATTTGGGCTGATTTTTATTTCAAATATTCTTGTTTTTGCAAAATCTAAATCGAATTATCAATATAATCAAAAAAAATCTGTAAGTTATAATGAAAAGCAATTTTTAAATAATATGCGAGTAAATTGTGCTTCCTATGGGCATAAAGAAATTCGTCCTAACGATCTTTCTAAAAATGCTTTAGAAACTTATCCCAAAGAATTGGCATTTTTATATCTAAAAAAACACTTAAAGACATTCTGTTATTATAGTGTCTCAACTTTACTTAAATATTTGTATGATGACTTTAGAGATCAAACTGAGTTTTTGGTAAATAAAATTGTAAAAATGTGTGTGACTGATCACAAGAAGTATACTATCTGTGAAGGTTTTAAAAATGAATCAGTGTTATTTGATGTCACCGTTATTTTAGGTCGTCATTGTACAAAAAAAACACTGGTTTCTTTTAAAAAAATAAATTGTTTGTATAAAGAAGTCGTCGATAAGAAATGCTCTCTTTACTCTTCCGTCAATAATCCCTTGAAAGTATGTCCTGGCTTTTATACCAATAAAGTTTCAGTTAAAGAGTTATCCAGATCGTATTTTAGCGCTAACTGTCCGCGTAGAGGTTGGAAGCCTCCTAAGTGTTTAAAATAACTCAACAGCTTATGACGCATAGCCGTAGTCTTTTTTTCCTAGCTATCAAATAATGATTACTTTGGTCCAATTGTCTAATATCACCTACCTTACATTTGGGAGGGAATATGACTAATATTTTGATTTCAGTTTGCATATTATTTTCATTCAGTAATGCCTACGCACTAGAGCAAGTACTTACAAAGATTACTAATGATGAGAATAAGGATGTAATGAAAATATATCTTGTTACTAGTGAAGAAGGAGAGATTCAATCATTTAACCTTGAGTTTTCGAGAGTACGTGCCAAAGGAATAAAGGTTAAAGAGAAAGTTTATCCGTTTCCTTTTACAGATATCCCGGCTGTTGTTAAAGGACGAACAGTTTTTAATTTAAAAGGGATTGATCTTGATGCTCAAACGGGTGGAGAGCTTGAGATGACTTACCTGAATAATGCATTACGTGGTACTCATAAAAAATTCTATATTAATCTCGAGTATGTTGCAGGAAAGTGGCATCTCTCAAAAGACGGTCAGCTTATTGATGGAATTCATCTTGTTTCGTATCGTAAACGGTTTATTGGTACGATCGGGATTTGGGGCATACGCGTAAATGAGCATACTTATTCTTATAACGAAGATAGGCTTCTTAAAAGAAACTTTAAAATGTAATCTTAGTAGCAACCTTAAATTTAATTAATCTTACTTTTCAAGTGTTTGACATCATTTATACTCAAGTGTAATTATACTTAATATTTCTTAAGAGGATTTAAAGATGAGAAAATACTTCTTTTTTATCATGCTCATGAACGCATCTCTTGTTCAAGCATCAGTTATAAAAGGACTTGATTTAAGGTTAGATAAAGCCGTAGAAATAAAAACTCCTACAGACAAACCAAGTGTATATTATTTTTTAAGTGCCTGGTGTCCTTGTTCTCAAGGTACTTTTGACCATTTAAACTCTCTTCAAAAAAAATATAAGAATTTTAATTTTGTTGGTTTTCATTCCAGTACGAAAGTTCCCAAGGTAGAAGCACTTAAATACTTTGCAAAATATAAAATTGATTTTCCTATCATTATGGATAATGACGTTAAATACGCAGATCAATTTAAGGCCGTTAAAACGCCCCAT
>JABJPQ010000205.1 GCA_018663815.1 Halobacteriovoraceae bacterium
CTGGTAAAAATACTATCTGCACATCCCTTGTCATCAACAATGATTGCTGAACCAATTTTTTGTTGTGACATCTCAAAGGCCACATCACCAATGGAAGTTCCACTTGGCACACAATATGGATTTTCAACCATTACGTCACTGGCCTTAAGATCAAAGTGTTGATTCAAACCTTTGAGTAATAAAAGATCACGACACGAGATCATTCCAATTGGTTTTCTACGTTCCAATACGGGTAGATGGCGAAAGCCTTTATCCTGCATCATATCAATCATTTGCTCTAATGACATATCTGTTGTTGCAAAAGATATTATTGGACTTCCAAACTCATCAACTGCTATTTCTAAATGTTCATTTTTCATTACGACTCCATTTATGTTTTTAACTATACTGTGCTATCATCAACAAATGTCTGATAATAATCAATTTCTAACTTATTTTCTATCACTATCTCAATAATTTTTGAAAATTCACTTTTCTTAAAAACATGACATAAACTTAACATTAACCTAGCAATAAAGAGAAAATTCCCATCTATACTTTATACAAGTTAAGCCAAAGAGGCTTTTAAGTAATATCTTGCTGGTTGCAAATTGGGTTTTCCCCCTCCTCAGAATCCCTCAATTACATACATATTTCCATCCTTTTAGAAGCAACCAGTAGGATATTTTTTTATGAACTTGACTAAAACTGTATCTCACTAAAGTAAAAACATTTTTATCCGAGAAGTTAGATAGCTTGGAGATAACTATGTTTACTAAATCATTACTTTTATTTATTGCTTTTTCACTCGTTGCTTGCTCAAGTGGGCAAAGTACATCGGAGCAAGAAAAACAGGATGCCATGGAACTTGGAGACGAGAACCAATTTAGCACCGAAGATGGTGTCAATGAAGAACAGTACTCCAGTGATACTATAGAAGAGTTACCTGAAGAGCAAGCTCTAGAAGAACAAGCCAATGATGAAGTTGCTCAACAGGTTAATATTAATAGTAAAGATACGATTACATACACTGTTAAAACTGGTGATACACTAATGCTAATCGCTTTTAAACTATACGGTAACTATAATAGGTGGAGAGAGATTAAGAACTTAAACCCAGATGCTTCTTTTACAAACCTAAAAAAAGACCAACGACTAGCGGTCAATAAACCTCAACAGGGCTTTACGTGGCCACCTAATGGTGATTCATATCTCATAAAAAAACATGACACACTCCAAACAATTTCATCTGATATCTATAGTTCAACAAAGCGCTGGCATCATCTGTATCAACACAATAAGCAACTGATAAAAAACCCGGATTTGATATTCTCAGGTTTTACCATCTATTATTTACCTGAAGAACAATTAAACAGGCTACCTGCCAGTAAATAATAATTACTTAGCAAACATACCTTTTACTTTTGGAATTTTCTTACCAAGGAGAACGGCTTCAACAACTGCAACTAACTCCTCTTCAACAACAGGCTTGGTCATATAAGCAACGGCCCCTAAAGACTTTGTTATATCTATAATGTATTGATCTGCATCCGCACTTATAACCATCACTTTTATTGACTCGCTAAAAGGATCTTCTTTAATTTTAGAAATTAAATCCATTCCATCCAAGTCAGGCATATTAAGATCAGTAATAACCAAATCAAATGGTTCATCACTTAGCTGAGCTTCTGCAATTTGTTCCCATGCCTCAACACTTGATTCAGGATAGGAAAGGTTGGTAAACCCATGTTTTTTAAGTTTAGAGACAACGAGTATGCGAGAAAATTCGTTATCTTCAACTATTATAATTTTATGATTTAGTACTTCGCTCATTTTTGATCTTTCACCTTGAGTTATTCTACCTAGTTTTGATCTAATTTCAACCTTGCATATTACTCAATAATATCATTACAAAACAACCAAGTAAGGATAGTATAAATGAGTCATGACAAAGAAAGATAAGCCCATAGCCATAAATGTTGACGAGATAGATATGGATCTCATGAAAGAAAGAACGACAGACCTTCCAGGACTTATTGAGTACGCTCATTCTATTGGCGGTTTTTCTATTATCCCAACAGAAGAAGGAGAGATAAAAGGCCAGGCCATGAGTGCCATGAAAGAACAAACCGACATGCAAATGCATCAAATATATGAACAGATGCAATTACTTGCAAAGCAAGCAAATAAACTTAAAAAGCGCGCAGATATTTCAATTGAAATCTATAACGCACATATGCGCTTTAAACCCGTTATGGGTAAAGTTTATTTTCTCTATGAAAAAAAAGATAACAATAAAGTTCTTTCCATGGTTTCACCTAACGAGTGGGGAAACAGTATGCCTTTCGAAAAATTCATAGCAAAAGTAAAACTTCTGGCTGATCACACATGGGAGATACTAGAGGAAGACCTATAGGATCTCAGACTTACTAGAACGTGAAATATCATAGCACTTCCACTCCAAGTTACCATTCTTTGTATTGATACATGCACAGCTTATCTTACCCTCAACAACTAAAGCTTCGCCGTTTTGATCAGCAGATGTACATGGACCAAAAGCTAATTCATTGATGCCATAAATTTCACCCATATAATATGCATCTGTGCAAAGTTGATCTATCATAGGTGTATTAGCTTGTTTACTTACGACAGTCCCATTAAAGCAAAAGTATTCAGAATTACTCTTGTAATCACACTCCCTAATAATCTTACCGTTTAAACTACAATTCTTATTTGTGCTCGCTTCTTTTTGTTTATTACAGTCAGGCTTAACAAAAGCATTTATATCAAAGTTATCTGGATCTCCAAAACATTGAAGTATCGCATCAAGTTGAAGCTTTTCATCTGCTGTTTTGGCCATAGCCTCACAATTGAGTTCAGTGCCGTAAGTAGGTAAAATACAAAAAAGAATGAGAATAAAAAAAGAAATTTTCATATTTATTTATCGGTAAATAAGCGAGTAAGCTCAATCTATAGTAAGTGAATGGATATATTTTCTCTATAGAAATCAATACCTGATTAATTTATAATTATCTAATGAAAACACTACTAATCGTCCTACTATTTTCCTCTACAATTATGGCCGCCGAGCTTAAGATTGAACCTGTTTATGGCGTTGAAAGAACCCAAAGACATTTCCCGGAACCCACAAGATATAAAACAGAAACCTTTATGGGTATAAGAGGCTTGTATGGTGTTCCTATCTTTAGCCTTGAGCTTGAGTTAAACCAGTCGCTTGGCAAAGAAGACTTTCCTGATGATAATTTAGAAATAACGTATAAAAGCCAAAAAGCATTACTTGGTTTTAGGTCCTATCCAATAAAATCTAGTATGTTAGGAATATTTTTTCGTTTTGGTGCACGTGCCTCCAAAAAAACGAGAGATATAACCGAAAATGGTGTTAGTCGAACGGAAGAGGATCCTCTAAACTTTGATCCTTATGCAGGGACAGGCTTAACTTTTATTTTAGGCAGCAATTTTGCTCTTAATGCTGGAGCAACTCTTGTTTATAACAAGAATGCTGAGACTTCTGAGAAATATGACACCCGCTACTCTTTTAGTTTTACAATTAAGGCCGGTTCAAAGTAATTTTGAAGTACCATGAATCTAAAAATTTTTACATATAATATCCATAAAGGATTTAACTGGAAAAATACCGAGTTAAACCTACAGCATATCAAACTAAACCTCGAATTAATTCAACCTGACATTGTCTTTTTACAAGAGGTCGTTGGTGAAAATAAAGTTTTAGAAAAAAAGTTTGATAATTGGATCACAAACCAATTTGAATTTTTAGCCAAAGATTTATGGAACGATAGTGTCTACTCAAATCATGCTATCTATGATCATCGCCATCACGGAAATGTCATCCTCTCAAAGTACCCCATTTTAAATCATGATGTTCACGATATTTCACTTAATAGATATGAACAACGTTCTATTATGCACGCAGAGATTAAGGTTGATAATGAAACCGTTCAGGCCTTTTGTACCCACCTAAACTTACTGCACAAAGATAGAGTAAAACAATATCAAAAAATCAAACACTATATTTATGAAAAATCACAAGAGCTAAATCATCCGATTATTTTAGCCGGTGACTTTAACGACTGGAATCAGCAAGCATCAAAATACCTCATGAACATTGAAGGTATACACGATGCATTTAAGATGAAGCACCTTGATTATGCCAAAACATTTCCTTCATTTTTTCCTTTTTTAAAGTTGGATCGCATATACACTAAGGGCTTTAAAATAAGAGAGGCAAAGGTTTTAAACAATAAAGATTGGCGCTTTATCTCGGATCACCTTCCCCTACTCATTGAAATGAGCTCACTATGAACTCACTAACAAATAAGAGTGATGTTACTTTACTCAAAAATGGAAAAAAATTCATCGAGCTACACCAAGAACTCATTGATCAAGCCAAACATTTCATTCTACTTCACACCTATATTTTTAAAGATGATGAAGTGACTTCAATCATTATATCTTCCTTGGCCAATGCTGCAAAACGAGGTGTTCGAGTATTTATAATTTTAGACAGCTATGGATCACAAGATTTTTCCCTACAAAGTCAAAACTTCCTCACTAAAAATGGTGTGGAATTATCATTTTTTAATAAAAATTTTATCTTTACCTCTTTGGGAAGGCGACTGCACCAAAAAGTTCTTATTATTGATAATATCAAATCAATAGTAGGTGGTATTAACTATGCCAAGGAATTTAATCTTCCTTCTCAAATAAACCCCTGGCTAGACTACTCTTGTCTAATTGAGGGTGAAGAGGTCCATCGAATCTTAAAGAAAGTTTACCCTCTCTATCGAAAAGCATTTCAGTCTAAATTAAAAATGATTACACCATTCAAAGACCTCATTCACTACTCACAAAAAAGCATTATCATTAAAACAAACGAAAATAACTGGATGGGATACAAACAGGAGATTTACAAAAGCTACTTAAGCGCTATTAAATCATCAAAAAGTGAGATTACGATCCTTGCCACATATTTTATTCCTGGAAAAAAACTTTTAAAATATTTAAGGCAGGCTAGCCAACGAGGCGTAAAAGTTAAATTAATTTTTGGGGCTTTTTCTGACCAAAAGATAGCCTCTCTTACTTCTAACTATTTTTATCAATGGTATCTTGAAAACCAAATTGAAATATATGAGTGGGATGAATCTATTATGCATGGAAAGTTAGCCCTTATCGACAGTCGCTGGGTTACAGTTGGTTCATATAATCATAATTTTCTTAGCCGATATGGGAACCTGGAATTAAATATTGAAGTTATTAACAATGATTTTGCCAATATTGTTCAGCAAGAATTTGAGCAAATTATTAATAACTCCAATCAAATAACTTGCTCAAATATTTCTGCGACAGTTGGAAATAAATTCATTATCAAAATGCTCTACTTCACTGTCAATTTAATCACTTTTTTATCACTCTTATTCGTCTATCAAAGAAATGAAACAGATGATTCATAATATTTACTCCATCAATCTTTATAACTTAAGATCTATGATATACTAACACTCAACACCTTTTATATGGATCACCAAAGAGTTTTATGTGGGCATAAAAACAAAAAAAGTAGTTTTACTTACAGGAGCAAGTACAGGGCTTGGGCTTAGTATTGCTAAAAAACTACTAAAAGAAGATTTTTTTCTCGTTCTAACTTCAAGAGGCTCCTCTTTGGGCCGTTTTGGGGAAAACGGGATCTCTGCATCAGATAAGGTGTGGATAAGAGAGCTGGATGTCACTAATAACGATCAACGAGTTGATTTAATCTTAGAAATAAACCAGCGTCTTGGTGGCGTTGATATCTTAATCAATAATGCTGGCTTTACCTTTCGCTCTGTACTCGAGCACGTACAAGAAGAAGAGCGCATTCAACAAATGAATACCAACTTCAGAGGCCCAATGGAACTTATCCGGCTAGTACTACCATTAATGCGAGGTAAAAGGTCTGGACAAATTATCAATATTTCTTCTGTTGGTGGAATGATGGCCATGCCAACAATGTCTATCTATAGCGCATCTAAGTGGGCACTTGAGGGTGCAACTGAAAGTTTATGGTATGAAGTGAAACCCTGGAATATAAATGTAACACTTATTCAACCTGGTTTTATTAACTCAGATTCATTTATGCATGTAAGGAATACGAAAAAAAGTAGCCTTTCTCAAAGAGGTAAGGATACTTATCAAAATCACTACTTAAATATGGCTTCTTTTGTTGAAAAACTTATGAAGCTAAGTCCATCAAATGCTGATGATGTTGCAAATAAAACAGTTAAAATCATAAAGATGAAAAGACCCCCACTAAGAGCCGCGGGGACAATTGATGCGCATATATTTAGTTTAATCAGAAGAATTTTACCTCGAAGACTCTATCATTTCATTTTGTACTATACACTTCCAGGCATAAGAACTTGGGGAAAAAAATAATCACATCTCAATATTGAATTTTTTAAGCTTCGTGTATGCAATCTTTTTAGCCTGCTCTCTTACTTTTTTAAGCTCACCTGTATTACCTGTTCCTTTAACCTCAATCACTTTATCCACATAGCGATTTTTCCAAACATTCATCACTCTTATCTTAGAAAAGACCTTGGCTTTATCAAATGAGTAACCAAACTCCTCAAAAGCAACAAACTGACCTCTGGGAGAAGATCCAAGAGCTTTAATCCTAACTGTGACTTTAGCTTCAACAGGTGCAAGACCCATAAACAACGTTGTTAGCATAATATACATTTTTTTCATAATTCACCCTTTGCTATTAGATATATTGCAAAGATGATGCCTTTTACTGATGCGTAATTTCAGCAACTTAGCCAAGAATGGTGTTATAAATATAAGATATTCTCTAAATAATGACATTTTGAAAACTTCTCGAAGCTCAACTTCTCAATCCTTTTAGCCGATATAAATAACGTATGATGAAACTAGCTATATTCTTAACTCTCAATTTCTTAATCAATACTCATGTCTCTGCACAAGAGAACAAAGATCCGCTTTACAACGATCTTATGGCCAAGCACTTACAAAGTGGCCAATTAAATGATCAAGAATCTCAAAAACAAATATTTCAAAACTCAAAAGACCAAAAATGGAAAAAAAAGTTTAATCGACAAGTGCGTGGCGTAGCGTCCCAGTTAAAAAAAGAGACCAATACTATTCAATTTGTTAATCCAGCTATTGAAATTTCTGTAAAATAATTCTACTTTATGTATGCAAATAAGGACGCATATGAACAAGCAAGAATTCGAAAAATTAATCACTCATATTCCCGATTTCCCCAAAGTAGGTGTAACATTCATGGATGTTTCTCCTCTGCTCAAACATCGATTTGATGATGTCATTACAGATATGTGTAAAAATATTGACTGGAGTAATGTTGATTATATTTTAGGGATTGAATCAAGAGGTTTTATTCTTGGCTCTGCCATGGCCATAAAGCAAAACAAGGGCTTTATTCCTGTTCGCAAGAAAGGAAAACTTCCACCGCCTACAATTGGAGAAGATTATAGCCTTGAGTATGGACACGACACTCTTGAAATGAAGATTAATAAGGAGTCAGCTAAAATCGTAATTGTTGATGACGTTATTGCCACAGGAGGGACCCTAAAAGCTACAATCAAGCTTTGTGAGAGAAATAATTTTCAAGTCCAAGCCATAAGTATGTTAATCAATTTAAGATTTCTAAACCAACTTGATCAAGAATTTGATAATATTCACTCTGTACTTAACTTTGATTAAAATACCAAACAATTTTACCCACTATAATTAATCAAATACTCCCATAAAATAGTAATATGGTTAAAGTTTTTAATATTGCGACGATGTTGCTCTTAGTATTTTTCTCAGTTAAAACATTTGCTCTCGAATCAACTGATCGTTTTAATACCCAAATTCTTAAAATTTATAATCGTAATATTTTAGTGCTTAACCGAGGGCTAGAAGATGGTATTATTAAAAAAGACCATGCAAAACTTTCTTCCGCTGATGGGTTTATCGCAAGGGGGATTTGTGTCCAAGCAACACTGCTAACAAGTCATTGGAAAATATATAGAGTTGTACGTCCCGAGCTTGTCAGTAAGGATACAATTTATAGACTTCGTTCAATAAACCAAAGTGAAATTCCAACTGAATTACGCAAATACGTCATGGTAGATTTTTCAAAATATTATAATGAA
>JABJPQ010000367.1 GCA_018663815.1 Halobacteriovoraceae bacterium
GATTTATGCTGTCTCACTCACCACTCTTAGAGAAATGAAGTATAATCTCAGCGAGGCTCCATCACATATGATTGCTGCATTTGGTTTTCTTACTAATCCGAATCCTAATGAAAATATTGATGGTCAAGTAGGCATGTTTAAAAATATCAACGACGCTTCTGATTATTTTCTAGATAAAATAGCCTTAAAATTAGAAAGAAGTATTGATGAACTTGATAGCGTAATTAAAAATGGTAAACCAAATAGGACTGTTTTTGTAACAAACTTGGCACTATCACTTGGTAAAGAGACAGCAAATAAGATTAAGGAGCAACCTGAAAATCAAAAAATTGCTTTTGATAAAATTGTTTTAGCAAGTCACCTCTATGGTGTTAAGGCTCAAGCTGAAACTTTCCTTGCATCAGCTTATTATTTTGGTAGTTTTAACTTTTATGGTTCACATAAGTTTGCCAATCAAATAATTACACAAACTTTTAAATCTAGAAGCACAATGACTGTCTCGGATATAGTTGGAGCGGATGTCCTTAGTTGGAATAATCTTCCGTCGCCTAAAGAAGCAAGAGATTTTGTACTAAAAATAAGAAAAGAAAAAAAAGGAAGTAATAGAAAAGCTAATGATAATCTACGTGGCCCTAGAGCCAAAAAAGCAAGTATTTTTACCCAATTCTTAAAACTTAAGCAAACGAAGCATAAATTAGCTGAAGCAAAAAAGTTTTTTATGTTAGCGAATGAAAGCGATTATAATTATCATAAAGCCTTAATTGACTTAGGAACATTACCAAGTCAAGAAAGCTATATCGTAAATGCAAATATTTACAGTAATCACTCGCATGCACCATTAGAGGTGGTTAACATCAGAAAAAAAATGTTTAATAACTCCCAGGCCATAGAAATAAAGAATTACACCACAAATCACAAGATGCTGATTAATATTAATAAATTCTTTGACCCTGAAGTAGTTGAGGATCTTTTTGCATATGCACCTAATAAGTTTAATCCCACCAAAGAATTTCAAGGCAGAGGAAAACACAAAAAATGGAACTATCTTTATGGTAGGTCAGAAAGATGGCCAGACCCTAAGTTTGGCGGCTTACTCCCCAATGGAACTAAAGGTAATGTGAGAAAAGATTTAGCGACTATTTACCAGCACCCATCGCTTGCTTTTTTAATACCTGTCATGTCATTGTATCGATAATAAAACGAACACTACAGCTTACTAAATCTGTAGTGTTCTTGACTTAATTAGCCCTCAATTGTTAACATTAACGATCTCTTTACAAGAAGGACTTTATGAGATTTTACTTGCTAGATCGAGTAACGCAGATAGATTTGGGCCATACAATTTCAGGCTTAAAGTGCTGGAGCATGACTGAGGAATATCTAGAGCAGCACTTTCCAGGCTTCCCAGTAATCCCAGGTGTTCTTGTTACCGAATCAATGGCACAGCTTTTGGGTATTCTTATCGAAAAAACTTATCATAAAAACTATCCTAATACGGATGGTGTCTACGCTGTTCTTACAATCATCCATAAGGCAAAATTTAAAAAATTTTTAATTCCAGGTGACCAAGCAAGACTAGAAGCTAAAATGACTTCAATAGATAAAAATATGGCGTCCGGTACTGTTAAGGTATACGTTGGAGATGAGTTATTTAATCAGGCCGAGCTAACTTTTGGCTTAATACCCAAAACAAACTTACCAAATGACAGACTTGCTAAGATGAGAGAAGAATATTTTGATGTCCTTTTTAACGCCAAGTCCGTACGTGATAATCTTGGCTCAACGGGAAGATAATTCATGCAGCTAGATGATATCTATATCAGTGAAACCAGCTTTAGGCTTCCAAAAGCATCTCTTCGTATACACTTATACGATTCTCTAATGCTAAAAAATTCTCAAGATTTAGGCATAACAACCAAAAAATTTAAAGTTGACAATTTTGGAAAAAAATCAACCGTCGCATTTTTGGATGTTTCATCTAAATCTAAGGATGTTAAGTTTATGCCCAAAAAAAGTGATGCTAAACTTATGCGGCCAGATGTTATTTGCTCAACAATATGCGCCCAAGAGTTAGTAGGACAAATTGAGCCAATAGATCGTCCAAAAGAAAAAATTTCTTTCTATATGTCCAATGGCTTTTGCCTGGATCGACTAAGTGATAATATCAATGAAATGAGCTCAAAGTATTTAAAGCCTAATCATGCACAAATTGGTGATGAGGACTTTATTGTACAACAGAATCAATCACTGGATAGATTTACCCCACCATTATTTGTTCTAAACGCTCTTACAAATGCAGCTCAAAGTTTTTCTTCCCAGTATGGTGAATTTAAAGGGGATAATACAACCCTTGGGGGAACATCTCAAAGCAGTTACTATGCTCTAAGTGAAGCTTGCCAAGACCTCAAAAGAGACACTGCTATGGCCGTAGTTGGCAGCTCAAACGGGGCCGGCGTTTACTCTGGGATTAGCAATCAGTCACGAGTATCAAATGATTTATTTGAGTCAGAAGGTAGTTCTTTTTTACTCTTAGAAACTGGTTTGAATATCAAAGGTAGGGGTTCAAATCCTTTAGCCAAAATAACAGCTATTCATGATAGTAAGTTGATTCCTAGCTTAAATAGTAAGAAACAATTAGTCGTTGGTTGCGATTTTCTTTTAAAAAATAAAATAAGTGATACTTGTGTATTCTCAGGTTGTTACTCACAAGAAGACCACGCATTAGTTGAATCAAAACTAAAACAAATTTGGAGCCAAACAAACTCCACCTTTCCTGTCTGGGGTAATTCTGGTGTCGCTAATAATTTTATTGATATATGTTTAGCAATCGAAATCATGCAAAAGAAAAATTTGAAAACGATTGATTGTTATAATCGTGATATATTTGGACGAGAGTCATTAGTCTCCTTGGAGGCCATATAAAGGCAAAAAGAGTATTTGTTATTGATTACGAATCAATTTCGCCCCTAGGTATAGGCGAAAAAGAGATATTATCTTCTCTTAGAACTAATTATATGGCCGGTCAAAATCCAAAGGATTTTTCCACGAGTGGCTTAAAAAGTCATGGAGTTGCTTTTGTGGATAAAGATGTGAGTTCTTTGTACACAAATGAATCAGAACAAATTATCGAAGTAGCCAAATATGATAGAAAGTTTGAACTTCTCATTGCAACCTATAAACTATTTGAGAAAAGATTAAAAAACTATCTTGTTAACTCTGATCCAATGAGATCGGGAGTGATTCTTGGGGTGGGACTTGATGTAACACCCATTGAAAAGCTAAATAATTATATGGCCAAATATCTCGCTGAAAGTGAATTAGCTTTTTTACAAACATTATTAGACTTTAATTCTAATAAAGATGAATCCCTTGCGAAGTTGCAAAACCCGCTCGATATTTCTAGTATTTATATTGCTGAAAAACTTCGATTGGCCGCATTTCAAAAAACACTGATTACAGCATGTACTTCATCAACTCAAGCAATTGCCCTCGCGTATAAATCAATTCTTAATGATGAGGCTGATGTTGTCATTACAGGGGGGACAGATTCTATTATCAATTTGATGGCCTATACTGCTTTTGGAAAACTAGGAGTTATCGCAAAAAGCGATAAGTCGCCTAAAGAGTATTGTAAGCCATTTGATGTCAATAGAACAGGTGCTCTGGTAGGGGAAGCAGCAGGATTGTCATTACTTGCCAGTGAGGAATATATCAAGTCACACAATATAAAGCCACGTTTTGAAATACTTGGCTATGGTAACTCTCTTGATGGGCATAAAATCACCAGTGCAGATCCTAGTGGAGATGGCATGCGACGGGCGCTGCAAATGTCACTAAACATGAGTGGCGTTGATCCAAAGACCATTGATTATGTTAACCTTCATGGCACAGCAACCAGACTTAATGACGAATTGGAATTAAAGTCACTTATGGAGGTTTTTGGTGATTCATGTGAGAATACTTCTGTTAGTTCAACAAAATCCCGTCATGGACATGCAATCGCGGCCGCTGGCATTCAAGAGTTTAATCTTTTATGTAATTGCATGGAAAATAACTTTGTACCAGCGAGTAGAAATCTTGAAAAGCCCATCATTGACTCAGGTATCGACCTTTTAAAAGAAAACAAAAATAAAAATTTAGTTATAGGTATGACTAATAACTTTGCATTTGGTGGTGTAAACTCAAGCTTAATAATAAAAAAATGTGAGTAAAATATGATAAATCTGCAATTGAAAAATAAAGTAATTATTGTTACTGGAGCCAATGGTGGCATCGGCCAAGAAATATGTATGTCATTTTTAAGAGAAGGCTCCGTTGTCGTAGCGCTTTATCGCGGAAAAATAGAA
>JABJPQ010000668.1 GCA_018663815.1 Halobacteriovoraceae bacterium
AGAGTGATGGAATCTTAAGTGAATAAACAGCTAAAGCAGACATTGCAGCATCTGGTAGTGAAATAAGGGGGCTACGTCTTTTATCATTAATATCATTAAAAGATTGTCTAACAAGTCGAAGAGCTTGCTCGCCAAATAAAGCAGAAGGCATAAGTTGATTCCTTGAAAATGTTACTTAAATATAAAACCAAATTATAATTGATTTGTGAAGGCCGACACGGGGAATAACTTCAAGAAAGAGTAATTTCTAAGGGATCGTAATTACTCAAAGAATAGGGCTAACGGGAATTGCTGATCAAAAGTTCCTAAATTACTGAAAATATAGCTAGGTGTTCATTTTTTAACAGGGCTATAAAACTTTCAATTGAAATTGAGTCTAACAATAAAAACTGAGAGGATATAAGCATATATTTTAGACTTGTATATTAATTTAACAAAGGTGAACAAAATGAGAAAGACCATTTTAGTAGTATTTTTACTGGGCTCAATTAGCAGCTATGCTTGTAACCCAAAAGTCCAAAATTGTAGTGGATTGAAAGCTGAACTCTCCTTTAATACATGTGCAGTTATAGCAGAAAAAGATGGAAAATTAATTAAAACGAGTAATATCAAATTAAATAATCCAACACCAGTTTTTGATGAGAGTGGAGTTAACCTAGAATCATTAGTTCAAACACTTTTTAGTTTAGGAGAAATTGATTATTCTGTATCTGTTAAATTTGATAAAAACGTAGATGCTTATACTCTAACCCTATCTCGTGAAAAAAATGATAAATCCAAAGGTGTAACTTCAACCCTAGAAAGCTCGACTGTCCTCAGTAGGACTCCTGTTATGTTTTATGGTGCCAAAGAAGAAATTAATGTAATATGTAATGTTCCAAATATTAATTCTCTTATAGAAAGATTCACTCCATAACTTTAAGAAGTGAAACTTTCATTCGTTCTTGAGGATAAAATATATCAACGACGAACCGTAAAGTACTGATATTGACCACTAAAGCCACCGTTCTGTCCTTGAAAAGTGCTACGGTAACTATTAATATATTGATTTTGAAAACTATCTGGATTGCTAATTAAGTACTCATCTAATTTATGAAACAAACTAACTGTCACTGTAACAACAACTGTAATAAGCAAAATATACTCAACTAACGTTTGACCTTTTTGATTCGATACCAAATTTATATCGCGATTTGATTTGATAAAAAACATATCTCTATTATCGACTATCTTGGAAAAACATCAAGTAGGTAAGAAAACAACCCCAGGGATTTAGAATAGTTAGATCCGTATTGATACATATTTTCGAGCTTTTTGTTTGAGCTACTGTCAAATAAAACAGACAAGTTTTCACCGGTACTAGGATGAAGCTTGGGCTTTAACTTGGGTTTATATTCATACCATTGATCAGAACCCTGCTCAAGCTTAGCTCTTGCGACCCAATCGGCCCGAGACAAACCCGGAAGCATTGTTTCTAATGAATTATACAAATCTTCAATCGCATGATGATAATAAAAACTAGCCTTGGTCCCCAAACTGTCAGCAAAAGAATAAACAGCAGTTAAAAGTCCATTATTGTCTACTTGTACTTCCCAATAAGGAAAGTCACTCCCCATCCTATCTTCTCTTGAAAAAACAATTCGCTTGTTTTTGAAAAGATGCATAAATTCATGATCAAGAAAAGATTGAAGCTTAATGCTTAAAAAACGAGTCCCTAGCTTTTTGGTCTCAAATGGATAAAGCTCTGAAGAGTGACCAAAAAAATATGTTATATCAATATGGACAATTCCATCAACATTATCGAGCAGTAAATAATTAAGACTGTGCTGATCAATTCCCCAGTCTTTTACTTGGCATAAACGAAGATCCCCTCCAAGCTTGCGGTACTCTAAAATGAGCTCATCTTCCAGTGCCTTCATATCGACTTTAAAGCGAGGAGATATTAAACAAGTAAGCAAGTACTTTGTTTCCAAATCATTTTTACCTGAAGAAAAAACAGTTTGGAACATGACCTGTAAAGCATAATGCAGTTGCTTTGATTCGAGATCATCAAGGTGCAAGAAGTCTAAAAAGCTATCATAAACATCATTTAGTATTGCCCGCGAGTTTAATGAAAAAAGATCATCTCGAATACCTTGGTTGTTACCATCATATAATTTTGCGACAAATTCATCGATAAAGCTAAAAAATAAACTATCAAATTCTTTTGCGAACATTTGATTTAAATTTTCTATAAACTCCAAGGTGAAACAACCTGGAAACTTACGTGCAAACTCTCTGATATTTGTAAATGGTGAACTTGAAAACTCGATCATTGTTTCATTGACATACAAAACGGTGTTTTGTTGAGTTAAATAATTATCAATATTGATTAAACAATCAATATCATAGTTCCTTCCAATAGAGCCTAATAACGTTTTTTCTGAATGACCAATATTTCCTGACCACTTACTCTTTAGATCCACAGTATTGTCATTGATGATTAATGTCGTATTTTCCTTTTTTAAAGAAATTATGCCGTAGATTAAAGACAAGTAGTTAAATCCAACGACACCATGATGATATTCTTTTCTTAGCATGAGATAATCCTAAAAGAGTTATTGATAACAACCCAACCATCTTAAAACTTCACCAAGATCTTTTTGACCTGTGCTGATCATTTCAACCTTGTTTGAAGTTATTATATTTTTGCTATTTGATATAAAATTGAAAACATCGTTGATTTCACTTATCTTATGAATTTTATTTTCAGATAATTCTGAGATTAAAGTATATTCTGATGAGCGATAAACTTTTGGACCACAAACAACGCTGCAATTTGCTAAGTAGGGCTCTAATAAACTGTGCACCGAATCCCCAAAGCCACCGCCAACATAAGCGATTGAAAAATAGGAATATAACTCACACAAAAGTCCCCTAATATTAAATATCCATACACCCGGATCACTTTGGTACTTAGTACACATAGCTTGGAATTCATCTTTGGTTGTATCAAGGCCTAGTAAGTAAACCTTCATATCAATAGTTGTAAATTGCTCTTTAAGTAATTTAATACTCTCCTCCGTAAGCAAATGAGGTACAATACAATAAATTTCTGAGGAGATTTTCTTACCTTTAAAAATTTGAACTTCATCGCTCCAAAAACTTCCGAGCATAACACTTAACTTGTCCCTACCCAAAAACTGCTCTTTAAAATCTTCAAAGAGAGGAAAAATATGAGAGATCTTCTCTTCTTTATTCATGAGACGATCAAGAATATTATTAATGCGTAAATCGGATACATACATTTTACTTTCCGTAATAATATTATGATCAACAAAAGTTGCTAAATCCTTATTTGTCGCAACAAGTGCTTTATCAAATTTACTATAACAATACTTCAAGTAAAGTTTAGAAAAAATGTTTTTTTTAGCGAAGTTTTTTGCTGACGCTGATAATAAAATAAACTGAACATCCCTTCGAGCTCCGTAGCCAATAAGCTCTGGAAAAAAATCATAACGACACATAAAGAAAACTTTTGCTGTTAACCATCCATAAGCATTATGTTTACGAGACAAAGGATTAAATCCAAATAATGGCATCCTTAAAATTCTCAACTGATCTGGATATTGTTGTAATAAAAGGTTGCATTGCAGTTCAACACTTTCTGAGCAATAAATAAGTTCGACCAATTTATCATTCTTTAAAAAATAAATTAAAATGGGTTTAATTTGCTCTAACTCCCCTTCAGACGACACCTCAAAGGCATATTCGGCCATAGAGATCTTTGATACTTGAATAAGGTTAAGGTGTTCAAACTCAATTCTTGCTTTAATACTTTTGGAGAAAAAAGGAATAATAAATCGAATCACTGGGTACAATAGAACCCTCAATAGACAGTAAAAATAATACATTAGTTTTTCACCTTTTCCCAAGTGCCCATAATCTTTTCAAAAATAATCTCAGGTGTCACTTCTAGCATACATACCTGAGACGCCTTAGAGCAGTCTTTTTTTCCCGTTGTTGAGCATGGGCTACATACGACATTTGCAGACACAGATTGTGAGTTCTTCAAATGTGTTCGAAAACCGAAGCTAGGACTAGTTGGTCCAAAAATAGTTATGCAACTAACACCCAAAGCTTCAGCAATATGGGAACTACCTGTGTCGTTCGATATACATATGAGAGCATTTCCAATTAAATTTATACTCTCAGATAAGCTTGTCTGCCCTTGAAAATTTAAAACTCTTTTTGATTTTAAAATTTCTTGGCAATAGCTATCTTTTGGACCTGCCACAATAACAATTTTAAAATGATCAAATTCCTTCGCGGCTAAGATGAATGTAATTAATTGATTTACACTTTCTATTGGCCAACGTTTAGACTCAAATGAAGCAACAGGAGAAATAACTAAGTAATCACCAATCATATTTTCAGATAAACCCATAAATGATTCTGGCAAGGAAGTTAATCCTACTTGTTTGACGGATACTGTTTTTTGAATAAATTCCACTAGTTTAGCTGGATCAAAACCTTTATTAAAAATAAACTTTAAGTCTTGAATTAATCTTTGATGGTGGGATTCACTCTTGGCCAAAAGATTAATTTTAAATGTTACCAATAGCCATCTCTTAAAGCTTCTCTTATAAACCACCAGCGCTGGTGTTCTTTGACAGAAAATACGAAATAATTTAGCCCGTAATGTATTATGAAGATCAATAATTAAGTCGGACTTAATATCATTACTCACTTTATTAGCTAAAGATTTAAGTTGTTTAATATCCTCCAACCCTCTAAGCCGTTTAATCGTAATGACTTCATCAATAAACTTATTTCCCTGTACCAGGGAAGAGAATTCCTCAGAAGTGATAAAGGTGATTTTACAATTTTTGATATTTTGCTTAAGCCAAGCAAGTAACGGCGATTGCAATATTACATCACCTAGTGAAGAAAATCTGATTAAAACTATTTGCATACTTATGTATTTTAAGCCGTTTTTATAAGCATGGCCATAGAACTAAATAAATAAATAAATAAATCTAGAATAAAAAAAGACGTTAAATTTTGGTAATGCTTATAAACTTAAAACTCCTTGATCACTTAGACTTTTATAAGCCAAAGCATAAAGCTGGATTTGTTTAAACATACTAGCTAAGCCGTTTGTACGATTTAAAGATAAATGATGGGTGATGCCTATTTCTTGTAAAAAATCAGATTTAAACTCTAAGATCTCATCCGGAGTATTCTTTGAATAGACGAAGACTAAAACTGCTATAATGCCTCTTACCAACATAGCATCACTTGTGGCCTGGAATAGAACCTGACCGTTTTGATATGTCGGTTTCAACCATACACTGGACTGACATCCACTTATTAAGTATTTATCAACTTGGTCTGCAAGTGGAAAATCATCTAATTCTCTTCCGATTTTAATTAACTCTTTATACTTATCTTCCCAGTCACTAAATTTATTAAACCTAGTAATTAGTTCCTCGGAACGCTCTTTCAAACTCATTTAGTCACCTTTTTTAAAAGTCTAACAAATCGGCAATATTTTCACAACAACTTATCCCAATAAAGTTTTAAGGACATTGCAACGAAAAGTGGTTGAGAGGATAGATCCATGACTGAGAAAAAAATTAAAATTCAATTGACTCCCTTAACAAGCGTTGAGGTAAAGCAAAAGAAAATTGCTTTAACTAACCTTTGGAAACTTAAAGATCAAGAGGGACATGTTATTGGTCCGTTTGAAACAAGCACACTTCAAGATTATATTTCTACCCACGCACAAGAACTTGAAC
>JABJPQ010000596.1 GCA_018663815.1 Halobacteriovoraceae bacterium
CTGAAAAAACAAGTCCATACGGCTCGGTCCCCTGAGCCTCCATTAATTTATCCCAAGCAATGTTTCCGTCTTCAGCAACATCAATATTTTCAAAACCAAGTTTTTCTAAAAATGAAGAAAGAGCAACTCGATAAGTGCTTACATCATCAACAATTAAAATTCTTTTTTGCTTTAAAATATCTGCTTTTGATTCACTCATTTTATTTCCTATTTTTCAAACTCATTTAATATTTACGTCATTATACTTTCTAATCGATTTCTTATCAATATATCTTAACCTTAATTAGGTCTTTGGCCGATTAAAAAGATCAAATAATATAGTTTAACAGTGGTAGTGTTATAAAAGCTATAATCAACCCATACCCAACTAAAGAGGTCGATAAATCATTTTCTAAGTTAACACTCATAGCAAGTGCCCCTGCTGTAATCATAGGAGGCATTCCTGACTGCAGTACCGATACAGACAATGCCAAGTGTTGTAAACCACTAATCTTCACAAAAAGGAACGCAATAGTCGGTAAAATGATTAATTTTATTGTTAATCCAACTCCAAGAGGTACCAGCTGTTGCTTACTAAGCCTATATTTCATTTGATAGCCAACAGCAATCATCGCACAGGGAATTAATGTCACTGAAATATTTTTAAACAGCAGCTCCAAAAGAGTTGGCATTGGTAGGTAAATAAAAATAAAACCAAAAATCAAAGCGATAAATGGTGGAAACTTAAGTAATCCATAAAGTGCACCACTCAAGCTTTTCTTCTCTTGGGATGAATACCGAGGGACAAGAAAGGCCATAGTACCAATAAACGCCAATCCAGATCCTAACTGATCATACAAGACCGCATAAGGAACGGCTTTTGCTCCCCAAAAAAGCGTCACCATCGGTGTTCCTAAAAAAGCGGTATTTCCCAAGCATGAAACAATTAGTAAAGCCCCTTTAACAGATCTGCTAAATTTAAAAATTGAGCAGGCCCATAAAACTAAAACAATATTTAAGCCGTACAAAACCCAATGTGAAAGAACAGGAAAAATAATCGCACTTGAAATGGGAAGGCTAGGAATACTGATTAAAATCATTGCTGGTAATGATACTCGCAACACAAACATATTTAATACTGCTGCTGTATTTTCGGGAAAAGAACGTGAGCGTTTCATCAAAGTTCCAACACCGATCAAGAAAATAATCAATGTAAAACTTTCAAGCATCCTCTGTACCTTTAGTTTTTTTCTCTATAAAATCATGAAGATCATCAAAAATTTTGGCATAATTAAAATCCCCACCTTGAGAGTACAATGGATCTTTAACAGAGAAGTTTCTAACCTCTCCTAAGGAATAAGCTGGTCCACATACTTGTAAGTTTTCATTTTTGTTTAATAAAAAAACCTGACTTCCGCAATAGGAAGCAATATTTAAAAGAGGTGAATCATTTGTCACAAAGCCCATAGCGTAAGAGATGAGTTTTCCAAATTCTATATTAGATTTATAAACAAATATTTTATAATTATTTTTAGCCGGTAATGATTTAATAAAGCCGTTCAATATTTCTTCTTGTTCAAACTCCGGAATTGATTCACACATAAACACAAAACTTTTATTTGTAAAAAGGTCTACAAAATCTTTCCACTCTGGATTTACCTCTCCATCCTTAGTCAGGTCAAGGTTAATCAGCATATAAGGATTTTCATTCCAATCAGCATAAACAGCTGGCATATTACGAGAGTAGACGGATGATAAATTAGGGATTTCTTCAAAAACTCCCTTCAAAAGCTCAAATACCTGCTCTGAAATATGTCTTCCATTTAACTTAGGAATTTTTGTATTTAAAAACCACCCATTTTTTCCTAACGCATAACCAATCTTTTTTTCTGCACCTAAATTTTTACCAATACTTGCATCAACAAAACTGTCTGTAGTTGAAATAAAATAATCAAGATGATAAATTTTAAAATTTGCACAAGCTCTATGCATAGTAAAAATTGTCTTTAAGTCTTCAGCTTCAAGCTCATGATAATAAGCGTGAAAGGGAAGTAGATTCAAAACATCAATGCCATCTTTCAAAGAAATCAAATGAAGATTCAAAATTTGATCTTCATCCATTTTTTCTTTAATTTTTTTAACTAGTACATGCAAAAAAGGAAATGTGAGAACCCTCTCTCTTACATCATTAGGAAGTTTAATCGCGATGTTCATTATTATTAACCCATAAAACAGTGAAATAACTAGTTGCTAAAGAAGGAACTATAATATTCACAATTGGTATTGCCACCAAGATCATAAAAAAGCCTCCTCCAACAATATAACTAAGTAAGTTCTTTCTTAAATCTTTTCTGCAGTTTGAAAGGTTAAGTCCATGTCTTGACCACGAATAATCAATAAATCCAATTGCAAGCAAGACAACGGTAACAAGGACGCTAAAAGGTGTTAGCAAAGGAATATATCCCAACAGCAAAGCAATGATAGACAAACTTACAATAAAAAATATTTTTTTAATTTCGTTAAGTAATGTTGGCAATATTTTAGAAATGACCCCTTCAAAGCTGCCGGCAAAGCTTGGAAGTTTTTCATTGAGAACTAATTTTTCAATACGAGAGCTTAAAATATCATTAAAAGGGCTGGCAATTAGTGCGAGTATTAATACAAAGGTCCAATTAATAATAAAATACAGCATAATTGTTAAGATACTTACAACGAGATAATAAACAATTTGTCCAAAAGTTCCATTTGATAAATATTGTTCAATGTATTGATTTCCCCATGACAGTGCCGAGGAAAAAAAAGCCCTACCTAAAAAATAATAAAGGGCACATCCTATGACAACCGGTATCGATGCAAGTAATAAAGAAACTTTATCTTTTAAGATTAATTTATAAGAAGGTCCGAATGACGTAAAAGCATTTACCAACAAATTAAAATCCCCCTAAAATACTTAAGCCACCATCGACATAGATTATTTGTCCTGTAACTCCATCAGAAAGATCACTGGCCAAAAAGGTTGCCGTTCCACCAACGTCTTTAGGTGTAACATTTCTACGAGTGGGTGCAACTTGTTCTGTTTGGCTCAATAAACCTTTAAAACCAGATATTCCAGAAGAGGCTAATGTCTTTATTGGCCCCGCAGAAACACAATTAACTTTAATTCCTTTTGGCCCTAAATCATTCGCTAAATATCTTGTACTTGCTTCTAGGGCTGCTTTCGCAACTCCCATGACATTATAATTTGTAATAACTTTTTGGGATCCATAATAACTCATACCCATAATTGATCCCCCCTCATTCATAATCGGAACAAGAGAGTTGGACAAGCCAACCAATGAAAAAGCAGAGACATCGCAGGCTAATTGAAAGCCAGCTCGTGAAGTTTTAACAAATGAATCTTTTAAATCTGCTCTATCTGCAAAAGCAATTGAGTGAACGAGTATATCAAAATTATCCCAGTGCTCTTTCACTTGTTCTTGAACATTTAAGTAATGCTCATCTTGTGTCACATCCATTTCAAAAATAAAATCAGCTCCTACCTCTTGTGCCAAAGGCTCAACCCTTCTTTTTATTCCTTCGTTTACATACGATAGTGCCACCCTTGCACCGTGCTTTTTAAATTCTTTAGCAATTCCCCAAGCAATTGACTTATCATTTGCAACACCAAAAATAAGTGCTCTTTTTCCTTCTAATATCTTCATTTTCCGACCTTTTTAGTTTGCGTATTTACACTGGCAAGGATTGTCTCAAATCATTGTATAATTGCAAATAAAATCCTCTCCTTAGACCCTTGACGAAGCTGTTCCACGCACCATATTAGTTATGAAGGAAGTACATAATTACTTCTAATTAAAGGAGAAAGCATGAAAGTTAGTGTTGCATTTCACAATGTTGATCGCAGTGACGCACTTGTCTCGTTTATTGAGAAAAAATCTCATCAAGTTAAAAAGTTATTGTGGCCAGGTGAAGAATTATGCTGGGTAGTTGAACATAGTGCTAAACAGTTTGAGCCAAAGGCAAAGCTCATATTAAAAAACAAAGTTATCGATGTTAGTGCTAAAGCAGGAGATGTTTTTAGTGCGGTTAACTTAGTTATCGAACGAGCAAAGCGAGTCATTAGGGATGATCACAGAAAGTTAAAAAATCTCTAAGCTTGTAAACATGAATATAACCTGAGCGAATTTCATTTCATTTCAACAGTTTCTTATTTTTTCTAAAGATTTTCCCACCATCCCACCTCATATTCGCTCAGGATGCACGACAGCAAACATTAATAACTGGTGGTACTTTTAAATAGATCAGTATATAAAATAGCCTCATAGCACAAGGAGAATGTCGTGACGCAAAAAAGATTGATCCCTGAGTACCTGGATAAACTTCAAACCTATAAAGCTGGTAAACCTATTGAAGAGGTTGCCCGTGAAAAAGGACTCACAAAAATCACCAAACTTGCAAGTAACGAAAACCCTCTTGGACCAAGTCCATTTGCAATTCGTGAAATGACCAATGCTCTGTGGGACATTCATCGCTACCCTGACATGCACGCAACTGATTTTAAAAATAAACTTTGTGAAGTCTACAAAGTTAAACCGGAAAATATTATTCTTGGAAATGGTTCAGAGGGAATCATGGCTTATATCGCAAGGGCTTTCATTCAACCGGGCGACGAAGTTTTGACAGCCGAAAAAACCTTTATTGGTTTTCATATTTTAGCCACTGGTGCAGGTGCTAAAATGGTAACATGTCCACGTACTGAAGACATGCGCTATGATGTAAAGGCTCTCGCAAAAGCTGTTAATGAAAATACCAAAGTTCTTTATATTGCAAACCCTGACAATCCAACCGGAACTTATATCACCGAACAAGAATTTGATTTTCTCATGCAATATGTCCCTAAACATACTATCGTTATTCTAGATGAAGCTTATTTTGAATTTGCCCAGTCTACTTGGGATTATCCTGATTCAATGAAATATCGCTATGACAATGTTATTACTCTAAGAACTTTTTCAAAAGCTTATGGGCTTTCAGGAATAAGAGTTGGGTATGGTTTTGGCAATGCTGAGTTTATAACGGCTTTGCACAAAGTTAAACTTCCTTTTGAGCCAAATTTAATTGCCCAAAAAGGAGCGGTTGGAGCTTTAACAGACTATCCACACCTTGAAAGATCTATTCGAAATAATACCAAACGATACTATGAAACATTAAAATTCCTAGACCAAAAAGATTTTAATCCAATTCGATCTGTAACAAATTTCATTTGTTTTAAAACCGGTTCTACTGAGGCCAGTGATTACCTCTTTGAAGAACTCCTTAATCATGGAGTCATCATTAGACCACTTAAGGCTAACAATATGCCTGATTGGGTAAGAGTTTCTATCGGTCTAAAAGAAGAGATGAGTCACTTTTTTAGCGCTATGGAAGAAGTTCTTCCTGAGTATGATAAAAAATTTGGACGTCCAAAACAATAATAAAGTGAGAGTAAAATGAGAATATGCACTTATATACGACAAACTCCTCTCGGTAAATTTAAACGCCTTGGAGTTTTTTTTAATGATACAACTGTTGTTGATGTCAACTTACTGTGGCAAAAACAATTTGAAAAAGAAGGCTTTTTTAATCCTAAAGAAAAAGCACTAGATATTGCTCCCTCATCCCTTAGTAAGATTTTAAAAAACTATCAAGAAGCTAGTATTGCTTTTTTTCAAGAATCATTGGAACTTTTTAATGAGTTATCAAAAGAGGGATTTTTAAAAACTAATGATGGTGGTGATTTAAGCTTTGATCTTAAAGATGACAAAAGCGTTAAGCTTGCTTGCCCAATTGATAATATTAACTGTTATCGCGATTTTTATGCCCATGAAAAACATGTTGCCACTGGTTTTAAAAAAAGAGGGGAACCAATTCCCCCAGCATGGTATGAAATTCCTGCTTACTACAAAGGACCAACATCAGGTTTTATAGGAACTGATGAGTTCATTCAATGGCCAACGTACACTAAAAAACTTGATTACGAATTAGAATTTGGATTAGTTATTGCAAAAGATGGCAAAAATATTAAAGCGCAAAATGCAATGGAACATATTTTTGGATATACCGTTTTCAATGATATCTCAGCTAGAGATATTCAGAAAAAGGAAATGGCCATACGCTTAGGACCTGCCAAAGGAAAAGATTTTTGCTCTGTTGTAGGGCCAGTAATAGTAACAGCTGATGAGTTTGACTTTAAAGAACCCAACTTAAAAATGACAGCCACTATTAACGATGAAGTTTGGTCAGAGGGTTATACAGGAGACTCACATTATACTTGGGCGCAAATGATTGAGCATGCCTCAAAAGAAGAATGGTTACTTGCCACAGATTTTATGGGAAGTGGAACGGTAGGAACAGGATGCGGACTTGAGCTAGATAAGTGGATTCAATCAGGTGATATCGTTGAGCTTGAAATAGAAAAAATTGGAAAGATTAGAAATATTGTTGGAACACCAACTCAGCCAGGAGTTTAATATGCTTAGCTTTGATACTGACCAAGATTTGACTCAAAATTATAAATTTCTTATCGGAGCAGTTTTGCCAAGACCGATAGCTGTCGTTTCAACTAAGAATGAAAATGGAACTGATAATCTTGCACCATTTTCTTTTTTTAATGTTTTCAGTGCAAAACCTATGATTGTAGGGTTTGCCCCTATTAGAAAACCTAATTCTGGTGAAAAAAAAGACACCCTTATTAATATCGAAAGAGAAAAAGAATTTGTTATTAACTTTGTTACTGAAGAGAATGCTGACCTCATCAATTTATGCTCAACAGAAATTCCCCACGGGGATAGCGAATTTACCTTTGCGGGACTTGATCCTATCCCATCAGAAACAATCAAGGCAGCACGACTAAAACAAAGTCCTATTCACTTTGAATGCAAACTAAAAGACATTGTCTCTTACGGTGACTGGCCAGGGGCAGGGGCTCTTATCACCGGTGAAGTAACTAAGGTCCATATCGACGAAAAGATCTACGATAATGGTCGGATAATAACTGATGCTTGGAAGCCTTTAGGCCGAGGGGCAGGAAATGATTGGTTCAAAACAGATAGTATCATTGAGAAAACACGTTTAACTAAAGCGCAAATTCAAAAATAGTATTGTATCTCATTAGGATCAAGTTATAATCAAAGTATATGATAAAACTTGTCCTACTCTTACTGTTTATCTCTTGTAATAAATCTTATGAGGTTTTAAAGAAAAACGGTTTTTTCTATCTTGAAAATATTAGCGCAGAGATTTTGCGAGCTAAAGAAGTTGAATGGAAAGTAGGAAGAAAAAAAGAACGCGTTGTCTCAAGGGGACTCAGGTTTACTTCAACAATTCCCACAATCAACAAAGCGGGGAAAAACATCCTTGCTAAAAAGCATGGCATTGACTCATGGCTTATCCGTGTTTCCAGAACCCGTAGAAACCAAACACAAGGTCTGGAGTATTTCAGTATTAGCCTTGGAAGTATGACAAAAGCCACTCGGGACTTTACTGTCAATTTATATTATCATGCATCTTCAGTCTCAAAAGCATTTAGGCTTTTCCATTGCCCCGCCTTTAATCATCGTTTCAAAATTGGTTCATTTAGTATTGATAAACGATCTGAAAATATCACTGAAAATTTATTTGTAAGAATCATTGAGCGCTTTAGAGGTAAAGTAACAAGGCTGGGTTTTGCCCCCATGATTATAAGTGGTGGACGCTCACTTGTTGGAAAGTACTCAGTAGACATTGCCCTTTACAACTCTCGTAAAAAACAAAGATATAGCAAATGGATTAAGTCATCCGGGATTATTAATATTAATCAAGAGAATCCAATTTCAATTGCAAGTTGCTCAGGTATTAAAGAAGAGTATAATCCGTTGCCAGAAAGTAAGCTTCCTACCATTAGAGATTTAGAAATTAAATAGTATCGCTTCGGTCAATAACGATTTCATCGATTGTATAAGCCTTAAAGCGAACAGTATTCTTGCCCTCTTTTTTATCTAGTTCAAAAATTGCATAATTAGGATCAGTATCAAAACCACCGACACGTCTCGAATTTTCACTTTGACTTAACGATCCAGCATACATTTTTGTGTGCATTCCACTAACTGTATATTCATAAGATTGTTTTCCAAATTCCTTAGCATCAATTTTCATAACTTCAACTAAATGCCTATCTCCAGAGAGAAACACATATTTTTTATCTGTCATTTTAAGCTCATTTAAAAACGACTTAAATTGAACAGGGTGACGACCTTCAAAAGATTCAAAAGGGTGATAAGCACCAAAGAACTGATCTCCCATAATGAGC
>JABJPQ010000581.1 GCA_018663815.1 Halobacteriovoraceae bacterium
ACTCATTATCCATAGCATTTTCATAGGTTTAAATTAGCTCATAATAGAGGAATTTTCAGTTATAATGCTTTCGTTTGTTAATATTACAGGCTTTTTAGCTTACGCCTGTGTTCTTAGGATGAGGTGATAACCAAACTGAGTTTTTATCGGCTGACTTACTTCTCCCACTTCAAGATTTACAACAGCTTCCTCAAAGGGTTTAACCATCATACCCTTACCAAAGCTTCCAAGGTCTCCACCTTGTTTAGCAGAAGGGCACTTAGAAAAATCACCGGCCAGTTGTTCAAAAGTTGAACCTTGTTCAATTTTTGCTAATAAGTCTTTTGCTTCAAACTCTTGATCAACAAGAATATGCTTTGCGGCC
This sequence comes from Halobacteriovoraceae bacterium, assembly GCA_018663815.1. Taxonomy (GTDB): domain Bacteria; phylum Bdellovibrionota; class Bacteriovoracia; order Bacteriovoracales; family Bacteriovoracaceae. The sequence goes on from JABJPQ010000581.1 coordinate 365, forward strand.
ATCATCATAGTGTCTTTCCTTTTAAAAAATGAGAACATTTTATCTCCGATTGGTGGCTAAATAGCACGATAATACCTAGTTTAGCTAGTAAATTGAATAGATTTAATGTTTTTTGTTTAATCGACGATACATAAGTGTATGAAGATTGTGATTGTAATTATTTTACTTAATATTGTTTTTATCGTGCGCTATGCAGGTGAGGAATCATCTACACGTTCACATAGATCTTTAGGTAACGAACAAATAAAAAAATAAAGGCCCTCTTTGCAAGGACCCTTATCTACTTTTTTCTTTTTTTGTTCTATTACCCCATTGCCCTTCGGCAAATTTGTTTTAATTATATTTGAAAGATATTTTTTCCTGACCATTTGAGTACAGCTCAAGGATAATAACTACGGCCTGTCTATCAGTCTCTCTCTCATTAGACTCATTCCTTGTATTTGTAACTGAGTATTTAGCCAATATATTTGATATATCAATCTCTTTTGGAATTTTACTATCGGTAAATTGACCAATAGTTGGGTACATAATTGAAGTTTCTGGTGATGAATCTTGATGAGCCAAACCTAAAAAATGTCCCATTTCATGAATGATAATTGTCTCTAAATCATAACCAATAAATCCACCATTAGAGCTAAATTCAAAATTTTCAAAATTAACTAATATATCTGCGTGTTGTATCTCTAGACGTGTATCAGTACTTGTTTGTATCTTTTCACCAAAAATTTGAGTGATGGCCAATGCCGTTGGCGGTAGTTCTGTCGGCCATTTTGTGAGCTTGTATACTCCAAGTTCTGTATCATTATAATCATCAACGTGAACTTTCTCGCTAACCTGTGATGGTTGAATATCAAAAAAATGTATTTCATTTTGAACTGAGTCGTTCCAATTATTGGCAGAATTTTCAATGGCCATGAGCTCATTAGTACTAAAATTTGTTCCATACTTGAGAGTTAATGGAAATGATATTGAGTTACTCCACTTGGCTTCAAGGTGAGAGCCAGATAATGCTGAGTATTTAGGTTGATTTTGGTGAACAGTTTCTTCTCTTACACAACCTGTAAAACAAAAGCAAAATATGAGAAATTTAATAAGTAACATCACACTCCCGACTAATACACTATACTAATCGGAAGGGCTCTTTGTAACTTGAGTAAAATAAATGGTTAATGCCTTATTTCAATGAATTAGCATGGTCCTTTAAAAACTGCTCCAGGCCAGATGTAGTTAATGGATGCATAAACAATTGGTTAAGAACCTTATATGGTATTGTCGCGACATCTGCACCGACAAGCGCACAAGACTTCAAATGATCAACATGTCTTATAGAAGCCGCTAAAATCTTTGTTTGAAAAGCATAATTATCAAAAATATCTTTAATTTCTGCAATAAGTTGTACACCAGTTTGCCCAATATCATCTAACCTTCCAATAAAAGGTGAAACGTAAGTAGCACCATTTTTCGCAGCTAAGAGTGCCTGATTAGCACTGAAAACAAGGGTGATATTTGTTTTAATATCTTTTTGACTTAATTCGTGGCAAGCAACCATGCCCTCTTTTGTCATAGGTAATTTAATAACTACGTTTTTATGAATTTCAGCTAACTCATAGGCTTCTTTTAGCATTCCTGGAGCATCAGTTGAGATGACTTCGGCTGAAATAGGGCCATCAACAATTTCACTAATACTGGTAATTAATGACCTTTGGTCAATGCCTTCTTTAGCTACCAAAGAAGGATTGGTGGTAACTCCATCAATTATTCCCCAGCGATAGCTTTCCTTAATTTCTTCAAGATTCCCAGTATCAATAAAAAACTCCATATTATCTCCTTAATTACTTTAAATTAACGCTATTTTGTCTCATAATAGGGTGTATGAGTAAGTTTGGCGAGTATCTTTTAACTTTCATGTTCTTATTAATGGCCAGTGAAGCATTGGCCATTATGGTCACTCCAAAATTTGCGGATGAGGGAGTTATAACACCTGAAAACAATAAGTTTCTTGATCCAAAAACTGATTATAGTCGTTTTATGGGACGTGTTTCTGACAAAAGTGATGCTGGAGAGATTTTAAAAATTCAGGTAGAAAATAATAATACAAAGTTTTTAAAAGCAGGGGATATTGTTTATTTTAAAGTCAACAATCATAATAGCCGAAAATTTTGTAAAGCTCATGTGCGAACAGTGGAGGATTTTTTCTTTAGTGTATATGTGCAAGACTTTGCAAATTGTTGGAATACGAAAAAATATTTCCCAAGAGGAATGCAGCTAAGTTTTAGAACGACAAAGTTAGTTCAAAGAGTTTTTGAAGCAAGTAAGTATCGTGAAATTTTAATTCTCAGAAAGGAATCATTTTTAAAACAATTAAACGATCTTAATCATTTTTTATGGTCATTTGATCAACAAAGATTAAAAGCTGCTGCAAACTATGATGAACAGATTAATCATCTTATACGAGAGAAACAGTTGGCGCTAGATAATTTAACTCATAAAAAACAAGAAAGTATATTATTACAAAATGAACTTATTAAAAAATTAGATTATCTTGATGGATCTCTTGAGCATTACACGATTGAAAGACAAGAGTACTTAACTGATAGATGGTCTATGGCCCATGAACAAGATCTTCCTGTTCTAAGGCGTCCACAAAAACTAAAAAGGCCATAATGATGAAAATTACCTCAGCGATTGTTTTAAGCCTTGCGATGCATACCTTACTGGTAATGCCCATTGCAGCCAAAAATACTAAGCGGTTAAATAAAATTTCCTTTAGTATTTCAAAGATTGATGTTGTAGCTCCAAAAGTGAATGAAAAGACCGTCGTTGTAGTCAGTAAATCAGTTCACGGGAAAATGACTAAAACAGCAATTAAGAAAAAAATTAATTCAAGATCGGCAAAGGGAAATCCTGAGGCCGATAAATATATTAGAAGTGTAAGAGAGATGATCATTGATAATTATACAGAGTCAGCTAAAGCCAAAAAATTAAAACTTAAAGGCGAGGTCTTGGTAAAGGTTCAAATCCAAGAAAATGGCTCTTTTGATGTTCTTTTTATAGGAGGGACAAAACTGCTATTGTCTCAGTTAGCAGAGAAGACATTTAAAAAGATTAAAAAATTTCCTGCTATCCCTGAGAGTGCAGGTATGACGGAATTGCAGTTAAAAATACCCGTAAAGTACGATTTTTCTAAATAAGATTATTTATTTTAAAGAAATCCTTTGAAAGGGAATCCCACAGAAACACCCCATGTTTTAGCTTGGAAATCTTCTTTGCCCCAAGTGATGACATTGAGTTCCCAAAAATAATTTTTACCCCAACGAACCCAGATATTTTCATAATCGATTTCGTCGGTCGTACTGACAAATATTCCACCTGAAACAATATAGTTCTCAATTCCAAATAAATGGCGATACATAAATTCAATTCCCTGTGGAAAGATCGGCTCACTAATTTCAGCTGTGTCATCATCAAATTTAAAATAAAGGTATTGAACACCAAGAAGAGTTGTAAAGTATAGACGGTCATCCAAGGCAAAACCAAAGTCCGAGCCAAAATATAAGCCAGCATTATTAAATTTGGATTCTTGAAAAAATGCAGCATTAAAACCACGAACAGAAGTATGATCTGAAATCTTATAATTGAGATAGAAAAAGAGTGCAGGTACAATATCTGCTTGTTTTTTCTTTACTGTACCAGTTTTATTAATTTTATTTGTATGTAGAGCGTGTGCTCCATATCCATAAGCCGTGAACATTCGATGTAAGCGATCATTTACCCTGGCGTGAATAATAATTTCTTTTGTTTGGTTGGTTCTTGTATTTAAAACGGTGATACGAACGGGTTTTTTATTTATAAATGCTGCCTGGTAGGGAACGTAATCACTACCAACTATTTTTAACTCAGGTGATAGCCACTTTATTTCAAGCATTGGTTTTTCTTGACCATAACGACCAATAGGTCTTGTGTGACAGCCAATACTTAGGTGTTCTTTTTCAAGGCCATCAATTCTAATGCCGTTACGAGAGCAGGTATAATCAATTAATACACGTTTTTGTTTGTGTTTGTCATTAAAGTGAAGTTCGATTTGTCCTACTAGTTTATTTGCTTGATAAATTTTGACTACGTTTTTTTCAAACAGTGAATAATAAATTTCTGAATAGGAATTTTTTTTTGATTGCTGAAAACTAAAAATATTATCTTTATAATGAACAGAAAGCTCAGATTGTGGTGTTGAAACTTTTATTTTTAACCGAACCCTGGGAATAAGTAATGTTTGCTCAACTCTTACCCATTCAAAAGAAGAGTCGTCAACCATGGCCCGTATCTCTAAATCTTTAAATTTAGTGACCTGAATTTTAATATCCTTTTTTGAAAAAGATATTCTTGAATCTCCTTGGGGAGAGTACTGGGTGTCGATACCACTGGCCAGGCAATAGTTGGTATAACTTAAAATGGCCAGAAATTTAAATAGCTTTAACACAAATTTGCATCCAAAATTTTCCAAGATCTGATCTAAAAGGGACGAGAAGAACAGGGATCTTGGAGTCTTGATATATTTTATGTCCCCGGCCTCGCATAACAGAAGGAATCGCTCGGTCTAAACTATAACCTCTTTGGTTTAAAACGGCCTTTGTTTGACCAAATATAATATTGATAATTTCGGCAGCACCATCTTGATTATTAAGATCAATATCACCGATATTTTCTTCAAGCATTTTACTTATAATTTTTTTATAAACATTATCGTCAAATGTGATGGCAATTGAGCCCTTAAAATAAGGGGAAGTAATTGCTAAGGTACCACTGATATCAACTTCTAGGACTTCCTCACCAAGTAAATGTGGCTTTTGTGCCTCAATACTACTAACACCACACAACCCATTTAATGTTTTGATGGAAGAGTCTATAAAAGGATTGATAAAATCGACATCAATTTTAAATTTCTTTTTGGTTGGGTCTAACTTTGAAAGTTCGATGATTTTATCTGATATTTTTTGATATTCAGCTGGCTTATCTATAAATTCAATCGATTTTATACCTCTTGTTTTCACTTTTGCGTCTTCAGTATCTTTGGTATAAATAAGAATTGGAGTATAAGTATTATTCGTTGATTCCCTTAAAGCCGTAATAAGCTGTAGTTCAGTTATTTTTGCTAATTTAAAATCAGTTAGTATAACATCAAATTTTTGATTACGTGTTTTTTGAAACGCTTGAATACCGTCTCCCGCAGCAACGACAATCATTTGAGTGAGATCTTCTAATTCTGTCGTTAATTGTTGTCTCATCTCCTCGTCTGCTTCAGCAATAAGAAGGAATTTTCTGGCCATTAGTTTACCTCGTGCAAATATTATATAAATATTTTGTATTTTCAGAAAGCTATTTTTTAATTATTTTTAATGCATAGAACGTTAACTAATTAACTCAATTTAAATCAGCTTAATAGCTACGATGAGCCTTTGGCCTGGGTAGATATTTCTTGATAGATTATTGAGTTGTTTAATTCTTCTCAGGTCTTGCTTTGTTTTACGGGCAATTTTAATTAAACCATCACCTGGCTTTACTGTATAAAGGATAGCTTTGTGGTTTGGAACCTTTAATCTTTGACCAAATCGAACCCGACTTGTTCTTAGCTGGTTCATTTTTTTAATTTTTGTAATACTTGTTTTAAACATATTAGCAATCCTACTTAAATGGTCACCTTTTTTAATGATATAGTAGCTTTTTGCATGTTTATTCATTTTGGAATTTTGTTTGTATCGGTTTCTTTTAGTTAGTTTAAGCTTTTGCCCAATCAATATTTTGTTTGAACGAAGATTATTAAGTCTCTTTAATGTTTTAACACTCGTATGGTAGCGTTTTGAAATTCCGATGAGGTTTTCATTTCTTCTCACTGTATGAGTGTTAATTCCAGCCTTAATGATGGCCAGACTTCGACTCTTTTTTTGTTGTTTAAAAATTTTGCTATAATGAGAAAGTAATTGTTTTGAGACTGTTGGTAAATAGATTTCAAAACCTTTACGGCCAATGTAGGGGATTGAATTGCGTTCAATATCATGGTTGAGTTTTTTAATGATAAGGGAAGATATTTTAAGCTTTTTTGCCAGTTTGTTTAAACTGATAGCAGAATATATTCTATGGGATTTTGTTTTTGAATAAATATTATTTTTAGAACGTTTAGATTTAATTCCGTATTTTTGTGGGTTTTCCAAAATTTCTTTTACAGCTAAAACTTTGGGAATATAATGGCGTGTTTCCTTGGGCAGAACTTTTTTATCACAAAGCTCATAATAATCTCGGGTATTGGCCTTCCTAAGTCTTCTTATAACTCCATTCTCGCCCGCATTATAGGCGGCTAGTGCAAGCTCCCAAGAACCAAATATATTATAAAGATCTTCAAAGTATAGTGCTGCGGCCTGGGTTGATTTTTGAATGCTCTTTCTCTCATCGATGGATCTTGTGACTAATAGGCCATAGTCTTTGGCTGTACCTCGCATGAATTGCCACGGACCTACAGCGCTGGCTCGACTTTTTGCTCTGTTTTGATAACCACTTTCAATGAGACCAACATAGTATAACTCTTTTGGTAAACCATACTTTTCAAATGTCTGTTCAACAATTTCTCTGTACTGATCACCATTGGCCACAAATCTTTTAAATCGTTCTTTATTTTTAGTCGTAAAATACTTTATCCAGAACTTGACCTTTTTGGAGCGAACATCTTTTAAGAAATGAGTGGGGCGTTTAACTTTTTCTTTGTGATTAGAAGCTGTTTCAATATAATCTTGCTCAATTTGTTCGAGATCGATCTGATGAACTTTTGAGCCAACGATATTCTTTTTTTCAGGAAGCTGCTGATTGGTTGGTTGTATATGAGAACATGATACAAATAACAAAAAAAAGCTAACTAGTAGGGTAATATGTGTGTGCATATATCTCTCCAGATCTTTATGTGTCGTTATATTTTATCATTTTTACGCTGTGCTTATTTACTGAGGAAGATATGGCCCTGTGCTAAATGTATACAAAAGATTACTAATTAATTACAATAAATCATCTTTATTTATTATGTATGTCGGTAGGAGTCCTTTAATGTTTAAATTATTTAGTGTCTTAGTTACGATCATTTTTATTGGCTGTTCTGGATTATCAGACCTCAGACAGACTGGCCTAATTAAAGGAAAACAAAAATCACAATATGCAGCTAAGAGCAAAAAATACATGATCTCTACTCAGGGTAGTGAGACAACAAGAGCGGCTAAATATGTTTTTGATCAAGGTGGAAATATCTATGATGCGGCCGTTGCAGCTTCTTTTGCTATTTCAGTTGAAAGACCACACTCTACGGGTTTAGGTGGAGGTGGCTTTATGTTAATTCACTCTGAAAAATCTAAGGAAGATACCGCTTATGATTTTAGGGAAATGGCTCCAAGAATGGCCAACCAGCACATGTTTGTTGATCAAAATGGTAAACAAATTAAAGAAAAATCACTTACAGGTCCCTTTGCATCTGGAACTCCGGGGATGGTTGCAGGTGTATTAGCTGTACATACTAAATTTGGTAAACTTCCTCTAAGTGTTGTTATGAAGCCGGCCATAGATTTAGCAAAAAATGGTTTTAAGGTATACCCTGCACTAGCATTAGC